>NZ_JAFLMX010000235.1:0-26854 GCF_017849675.1 Alteromonas sp. AO-Serp | reverse complement strand
GACCGGGAAGGTCGATCTCACAATTAATGTCAGAGGTACTTCAGCGTTAGATCAGAACGCTACATTTATAGACGCTCCATTTGTTTACTTATCTATTGTACTTCTACATAACGGACAACTTGCGGATGATAAGTCAATTTCGGCAATTCGCGGCTATGACTATTTAGGTATTCGACAGGCACTTCAGCAAGAAGGTTTTGAATTTTTTGATATGCCGACAAGTAGCGACGCGATTCACCTTTTTGATGTTGGAAGAACGTCTTATCTAATTAGCTACAAACAACCCTACCAATTTTATACAGAGTCCTTAGGTAGTCGATTGGTTGAGGTAAGTATTTCAGACAAATTGACCGTACCTTCCTATTTGGCAGTTTCAAATCACAGCAGGTACAAAGATGAACTTGTTGATAGTTTGAATCTGGTTACTACATATATAAGTGACTCTACAATATTAGAATCCTATCGAAGTGCGAATAAATAACTCTTTCCTTACCAAGCTGCACAACTGTTGCCTATACGAATCGGGCGGCTCCGTGCCCCACTCAGTGTCAGGCACTTCATACTCGTGTCAAATAAAAAGCTCACAGTTAATATGGGAGTGGCAGCGAATGAAAATCTTTGTTATGAGAACATAACTTCTTTGTTGCAAGCGGCTGATACGCTTTTATATAAAGCTAAATTTCGAGGTAGTGAACAAATATGTTTAGGCCAGCACTGAGCGACGATCTCGTCAGAGGATACTACTTCTCCTTTTTGCTGACACAACAGCAGCAGAACATCCATGGTTTTCGGCTCTATAGTCCTCTTAAGCTTGCCGAGAGATAGAGTATTGCTGGTTACATCGACTTGCCATTGACCTAGATAAAATTGTTGCTTCACCGCGTTTACCCTGTACTTTTTGTAGGTACTGTACTTAACTTTTCCTGTTAACTTATTGTAAAAGTATACAGATACACTTTTGTTAATATAAAACCTTTTAATATCAATGTCATAAAAATTAATTGTAAAAAAATTAATTTTTGTGAAATATCCTTTAAGCCCACAGGGTCTTTTAAAGTACACGTGCTTACTGTACGTCAAACATGACTAATATTATTGAGGGTACATCAATGAAACAAATCAAAAAATCATCAGTAGCGACAGCGTTGGGTGCAGTTGTAATTGGCTCTTTGGCGTCAACTGTTGCAGTAGCAGATGTAAATCCATTTGGTATGCAAGCATTAGAATCTGGTTACAGCCAATTCGCTGCGGAAGGCAAGTGTGGCGAAGGTAAATGTGGCGGCGACAAAGCAGAGAAAGAAGGCAAGTGCGGCGAAGGTAAGTGTGGCGGCGACAAGAAAGCTGAAAAAGAAGGCAAGTGTGGCGAAGGTAAGTGCGGCGGAGACAAGAAAGCTGACAAAGAAGGCAAGTGCGGCGAAGGCAAATGCGGTAGCATGTAACCGCCATTCAAAAATCATCGTGTAGCTTGAAAAAGAATGATGAAGGCTACACGAGTTACGCTTAGCAAAAAAATGGCTGTCGAATGATGGCCTTTTTTGTCTAGTAACGTACGTTACAATTGTGCAATCCCATGCGGTAAAGGGGAAGATATGAAAAACATCTGTGGCGCAGGTCTTGGGTTTCGTCGGGAAATGCTAAAAGCGCTTTTACCTACATTGCCATCTGAAGTCGATTTTTGGGAAGTAGCCCCTGAAAATTGGATCCCTCTTGGTGGGAAGTACCAAGAACAATTTCAGCAAGCGTCTTCGCAAGCTCCCTTTACAACTCATGGTTTATCTTTGTCTATCGGAAGTAGTGACAAACTAGATGTCGAGTTTGTAAAAACCGTTAAGCGATTTTTAGATGCAAACAATATTGCATTGTATAGCGAGCACTTAAGCTTTTGTTCTGGCAACGGGCATATGTACGATCTGATGCCAATTCCTTTTACTGAAGACGCGATTAAGCACGTAGTATCTCGAATTGTTCAAGTTCAAGATATCATCGAACGACCGCTGGTCTTAGAAAATGTCTCTTATTACATTGCGCCAGGCCAAGAGATGGATGAACTTGAATTTACCAAGAGCATACTAAATGAATCGGGTTGCAAAATGCTTCTCGACGTAAACAATGTTTACGTTAACAGTATCAACCATAAATACGATGCGAAAGCGTTCATTAACGGCTTGCCCTCAGACAAAATTGTGTATGGCCATATTGCTGGTCATTATGATGAAGCAGAGGATTTGAAAGTTGATACTCACGGGGCTGATGTCATTGAGCCAGTTTGGGCGCTGTTGGAGCATGCTTACCTTACTCACGGCGTATTTCCGACTTTGCTAGAGCGTGATTTTAATATTCCCCCGTTAAGCGAATTATTAGCGGAAGTGAAGAAAATTAAGCAAATTCAAGCAAAATGCGAAGCTGTTCAAGCGTCAAAGGTTAAAGGAAGTGTCGCGTGACTCAGTCATTTCAAACCACTCAAAAAACGTTCGTTGATGCGATCAAAGATCCCCAAACATATTGCGGTACCAACGCCGATCACGCTCGTCGGATGAAAATCTATCAATCATTATTTTTTAATAACATCGACAACTTCGTCAGCACCGGGTTTCCGGTTCTAAAATCCATCATAGTAAAACAGTATGGTGAGAAAGGGTGGGAGAGCATTGTGCGTCAGTTTTTTATTGAGCACGAATGCCGCTCTCCTTATTTTGCTGAAATAAGTAAAGAGTTCGTTGAGTACCTTTCAACAGAGCAAAACTTCGATATTACTCTGCCTGACTTTGCTGCGGAGCTTGCTCACTATGAGTGGCTTGAGCTTGACGTTAGTATCAGAAAAAATGAAGATAATGTTGAGTTCTATCAGCAAGAAAACAATGTTTCCGCCATTAGAGTGTCACCGTATGCCTCGTTGGCGGCATATCAGTTTGAAGTCCATTTAATTGGTGAGGATTATATCCCAGAGCAACCTGCCCAAGAACAGCAGTTCTACGTTGTTTACAGAGACCGTGAGTTTGACGTTCAATTTGCTCATGTTAATCCGGTGACGGCTATTTTAGTCAACACGCTGGAACAAAATGAACTGGGAATGGAAATAGAACAATTAGCTGAGTCGTTGTGTCAACAACTTCCCCAAATTCCTTCAAACGTGCTTATAAATGGTATGAACCAGACCCTCACTGACATGTTACAAAAAGGAATACTGCTTCCAGTATCTTAGGTAACTATTACTATTTACCTGCTTTATATTAAACTTTCACCATGATCTGGTCTGAAAGTGAGCGATCGATCATATTAGCGCTGTCAATCGGGCTTGCTTTCGATTAACATTTAGCACCATTTTTTTGTTCACAAAATTGTTTAGGTAGTGCAAATGGCTGACAATTCAGATTTCAAAGAAGTCTATAACAAGTGGTACTTTCTAGCATCGCTAGTAACTCTAATCGCGTTCCCGTTGATGCATATCATCGCCGGCTGGTTCACCTTCTGGTTATAACGCAGACATTCAAGGCATAATTGTGACTGCAGAATATATTAAATCAGTAGTGAAAACCGTACCTGACTATCCAAAGCCAGGTATTTTATTTAGAGATGTGACCAGCGTTTTAGAAGATCACAAAGCATTTAGTAGCTGTATCTCGTTACTTGTAGAAAAGTATCAAGGTATGGGATTTACCAAGATAGCAGGTACTGAAGCACGCGGGTTCCTTTTTGGTGCGCCATTGGCCATCGAAATGGGCATTGGTTTTGTTCCAGTGAGAAAACCCAACAAACTTCCTCGTGAAGTAGTTAGCGAGAGCTACGAGCTTGAATATGGCATGGATACATTAGAAATCCATAAAGATGCCATTGAGCCAGGTGATAAAGTCCTTCTTATTGACGATTTACTTGCAACTGGTGGGACGATAGCCGCTTCTGCGAAACTAATTCGTTCACTAGGCGGTGAAGTAAACCATGCAGGTTTTGTTATTAACTTACCGGACCTAGGTGGCGAGAAGAAATTGAGTACGCTTGATATAGAAAGCTACTCTATTTGTGAGTTTGAAGGCGAATAATCGCTATAAAGCATAACTAGCAAAAGGCGAAATACGTAATAATGAGTTATCAGGTACTAGCAAGGAAGTGGCGACCGGGCAAGTTCAGTGAACTTGTGGGTCAGGAACATGTTGTCTCTGCCATTTCAAATGCTTTGGATAACGATCGTCTACACCACGCTTATCTGTTTACAGGTACGCGAGGCGTAGGTAAAACTACCATTGCACGTATTTTTTCGAAAAGCCTTAATTGCGAAGAAGGACAAGGGGCAAATCCTTGCGGTCAATGTAACACCTGTAAAGAGATAGAGCAGGGGAACTACGTTGATTTGTTAGAGATTGACGCTGCATCAAGAACCAAAGTTGAGGATACTCGCGAGCTTCTTGATAACGTGCAATACAAACCCACTCGCGGGCGTTACAAAGTGTACCTTATCGATGAGGTACACATGCTTTCAAAACACAGCTTTAATGCGCTGTTAAAAACGCTGGAAGAGCCACCTCCACATGTTAAGTTCTTACTGGCGACCACCGATCCTCAAAAGCTTCCGATAACCATCTTATCCCGTTGCTTGCAGTTTAACTTGAAAGCCATGTCTCGGGAGCAGATTGTTGGACAGCTGCAGCATATTTTAGAGCATGAACAGCTGCCGTTTGAGCCACAAGCGCTAGCGCTTTTGGCAAGAGCCGCCCAGGGCAGTATGCGTGATGCGCTGAGTTTAACTGACCAAGCGATTGCACAGGGTGGAAATCAAGTGTTGGCATCGGTGGTAACCGATATGCTGGGGCTGATGGACAAGAACCAGTTGCTTAAAGTGGTTCATGCTGTGGTAAGTAAAAGCCCTGCTGATGTCTTGCAGTTGGTCAATGACATCGCAGAGCAAGCCCCCGATTATGACAACGTACACAGCGAATTGGCTAGCCTGCTGCACCAAATAGCGTTAACGCAATGGGTGCCTGAAGCATGTAAGCTAGAAACCACGTCGGCTAAAGCGATATTTCAATTAGCGAAAACTATTCCAGCTGAGCAAGTGCAGCTGCTTTATCAGATTGCACTGCAAGGAAGAAAAGACTTACCGTTTGCTGCGGATGGAAAAAGTGCGTTTGAAATGACATTGATGCGAATGATGTCGTTTGCTCCAAATACCCCTATCAACGACACCGCAAGCGAGATTGAAAACGGGAGGAGTGAGCATAGTTTACCTGTAGATCATGCTTCTTCCAGTGGTGGCCCGGGAAACGTCGGTAAGCAGGAGGAAGCGCCGTTAAGCGAAACTTCTGCAACCAATGTGCAGGAGGAGAGGCCTTCACATCTATCGGTTGAATCTACCTCTGCTCAGTCGTTAGAAAGTGCGCCATCTACCCCTGATTCACTTGCGACATCAATAATTGAAAAAGAGCAGCAAGAACAATCGACGTCTCCATTTGAATCACAGCAAGAGCAGAAACACGCAGCCGCTGATGAAAGCGAGTTGAGTGGAAGTGATACTCTGTCGGCGCTACCTCATGCAGAGTCAGGTGCAACGACGACTCAAACAACAGCACTTGAGCGTGATGCTTCACATGATGATGAATCCGTAAAGCCAGCTCCAACTTCGTCTATTGAAGAACTACACGTAGAAAACACCGCGGTACAAGCGGTACAAACAGAAAGCGTTGTTGCAGAGCTTGAACCAACGCCAAATGAAGTCAGTGCGCCCCATAACGAAGCCGCGCAACATTTCGATGGACCTCCGTTAGATGCGTACATGGACGATATGCCACCTTCGTCAGAAGATGATGGCTCCTTAGGTTTTGAAGGTTTTCAAAGCGCTGAAGGTTTTCATAACGCTGAGGACTCTTATGACGCTGAGGGCTCTCATAACGCCAAAGGCTCTGACAAAAACAGCGAGTCGTTGGCACACGAGAACGAACCGTCCTCGTTAACCGCCGAAGAGCAGCTGACTTCTACGGCTGATATGTTGGCACTTCGTCAAAAGTTAAAGCAAAGAAAAGCACAAGACGCAGAGGCAAAAAGTACCAGCGCAGCAAATGCTAAGACCGAAAGTGCAAGTGATATTCAAGCGCGCTTTACCAGAAGTAAAGCCGAGGCTTTGAGTACTTCACAAACTGCACATGGAGTTAACAAGGGTAGCGATAATAGTGCAGGGCAGGCTAGCGCTGATAACGAAATCAAGAGGGGCGATTTAAACCCCGTTGGGCATGAAAACAGCCGTGAGCTGCAAGACCATAGCCCTGAGCCGCTAAATAATAGCCCAGAGCGTAGAGAGAACAGCCCGGAGCGTATAGATAACGGCTCAGAACATAAAGATAATAGTGTTGCGCGCGGTGACACTCCTCAACTGGAAAGTACAAATTCAGGCTCGTCCTTAGGTAATACTTTCGCGCATTCTTCTGACGCTATGCATACTAGCGAGTCAGAAAAGAATCATTCTAGCTCAAACCACACGAGCGATTTCTCGCTTGATGAATTTGAAGAGGATATGCCTTTTTCAAATGACGAATCTGAGGCGCAATCAAACTCGGAAACACCGGTTGAGGATATGCCACCTTGGGCTACTGATTACGATAATCAACCATCTCAACACGTTGAAGGTGCTGACTATGTTAAAGCTCCCTCAGATAGCAGCTCCAATTACGGCAATTCCCCAGAGCAAATGGAAAGTGCGGGAGATCGGTCTTTTGCACGGGATGCTCTAAATTTTGATACGCCGCTTAGCAGTACCTATGACGGGCAGTTAAAAGCGTACTTAAATGACGGAAGCAAATTAACTCACGCTAGCCAAATTGACGAATGGAGCAATCTAGTTGAGCAAATGCCAGTTGCTGGTCTACTCAAACAATTGGTGCTGCACGCATCATTTTCTCGAGCGGGCAATCAAGTGTCCCTTGAAATTGACCATAGTCAGACGCATTTATTAAATGATAGTGCGAAAAAGCAATTGGTTGATGCAATCCATCATGGGTTGGGTGAAAACGTTGAAGTAAATATCACGTTAGGTGAACCAGCATCTACACCTTTTGCGTTACAACAAGAGATTCATGCCATGCGCTATGCGCATGCACACTCGGTGATTAAAACCGACGATACAATTCAAGCATTGCTATCGACTTTCGATGCGTCAGTGCTAACCGATTCGGTTAAAGCGCGATAGCAGAATTATTAACACCAAAACGAAGCGAGACAAAAATTATGTTTAAAGGTGGAATGGGCAATATCATGAAGCAGGCGCAGCAAATGCAAGAGCGCATGCAAAAAGCACAAGACGACCTAGCCAAAATTGAAGTAACAGGTGAAGCGGGTGCAGGCATGGTTAAAGTAACCATGACGTGCAACCACAACGTGCGTCGTGTAGACATTGATGAGTCATTGATGGACGACGACAAAGATATGGTTGAAGATTTGGTTGCTGCAGCATTTAACGACGCGGTACGTCGAGTTCAAGAAACTAGCAAAGAGAAGATGGGTGATGTAACTGGCGGAATGCCATTACCTCCTGGCTTCAAAATGCCGTTTTAAATAATTATGTAAAGCTAGAAGCGATACAGCTTGCAAGTATTTTGCGAGTGAAATCATAGAAAGTCGCCGGCAACACGCCGGCGATTTTTATTGAAAACTTAAAATGTTGCCGATGGTCAGGCAAATGCGTTGCGCATTACTTTTCTATAAATGCTTGTTCAATTACATAATGCCCCTGACGACGCGAGTTAGCTTTCGAGAAGCCCTTGCCGTCTAGCATAGACATAAGGTCTTGTAGCATGTTGTCGTTGCCACATAGCATGAATCTGTCATTTTCAGTGTCTAATTCAGGCATACCTATATCATCCAGCAACTTTCCGCTTTCAATTAGCTTCGTTATCCGTCCTTCATGAGCGATACCGTTTTTCTCATAACTTTCTCTCGTAACAGTAGGATAGTAAATGAGTTTCTCACGCACTTCGTCACCGAAATAAGGGTTGTTAGGAAGTTGGTGCTCAATTTCGTCTTGATAGGCAAGTTCAGAGCGCCACCGCGTTCCGTGAACTAATATAATTTTTTCAAAGCTTTCATAAATGAAAGGATCTCTGATAATACTCATAAATGGTGCTAGACCTGTACCAGTGCTGAGCAAATAAAGATGTTTTCCGGGTAACAAGAAACCAGGCACGAGCGTACCTGTAGGCCTAACATTAATCATTACCTGGTCACCAGGTTCTATATTTTGAAGGCGAGAAGTAAGCGCACCATCTGGCACCTTAATACTAAAAAATTCCAATTCCTCATCATAATTTGGGCTTGCGATGCTGTAGGCCCTCATCAGTGGCCTACCATCTACTTCAAGACCAATCATAACGAATTGACCACTTTCAAAACGAAAAGATGATTCTCTCGTTGTTTTGAAACTAAACAGAGTGTCATTCCAATGGTGAACTTGGGTTACGGTTGCGTTTATAAGATTTCGCATTCGTTTTCCTACTTACTTAGTCATCAAGCCATGCTGCCATTCTCGCACACTTTACAATATGATAATAGTTATCATTAACGTTTGTGGTGTCGGTATACGCACGTAAAATCTAACGTGCTATCAGTTTTAAATAAGTATTTTTAGCAATAGTTCAACCAGGCCTTTCTTCCGTAACATTAAAACACTGTCACATTCAGTCATTTAGCTTGCGCATAGCAAAGGAACACAAATAATAGAATGTGGCAGTTCGAAATGAGGAAGGACGCTGTGTTAGCAAAAATGTTAAAACGCTTTCAGGCCCAACGTGATTGTGCCGTCGAAAATCCGTCTATCAATAATACCGCTGTATCCCTTTGGAAGGACACAGGCCAAGTCTACTATCTAGAGAACACGCTGAAGCTTACTTATCAGTCCAACGCGGGAAAGATAACAATTGAAAAGCTCTCAATGACGTCTTTACCTCAAGTTCTTGCTGAGCTTCAAGCATTGGATACCGTCTCAACGCTAGCGCGAAAGGAAACTGCTAATCAGGTAGATGCATTTAGTGTTAGTGTGTGTGGTGTAACTTGGCAAACCGCAGACAATGGTCAGAGCATCCGTATTAAAGCGCTTCCAGAAGCTGCTACTCTGCGCAGCCCTACTGCCTGCTTCACAAAGTCTCAAGCAATTTTCAAACACGCCTTTATGCTTGAACATGATGACTTACTCACACCTGCATCATTGAGTAAGCCCGGGATCTTTACATACAATCGGATATCGTTAAATGATTTCATTAGTCAGTTAGCGCTGGCTAACGAAAAGTTAGCAAATGGGCAAAAAGCTACAGTGAGCGTTGGCCATCAAAATTTTGAAACTGCATTTACTGACCATGAGCAGTCAATCATTGAACAATTCATAAAGCACGATGAAACCGTATTCAATAAAGATGAACGTCAACGTCTACTTACTGATAAAGGTTAGGCTTGTTTTCAGCATGATACGTTGATAATTATGGGCTGATACACAGCTTACAAATATTGAGCGCATGCCCAACTCATCGACATTAACAGTAAAATCTCATTTAACCGTTGTTCCGTAGAAAAAGTGTCCCAAATAGTTGAATGATCGTTGTATCATTGCGTTTTTTATCTTTCAGAAAACTCAACGTGTTCAGTTAACCGCTAATCGCGAAAGTTAACTCGTTAAAATAGAGGTTTTAGTAGTGCTAAGGAAAGGCTTAGTTATCACCACGGTTATTTTACTACCCATCGCAACTGTGTTGTTTTTTATGAGTATTCACGACCTGTTTAAAATGAAAACAGTAACGGTCGACCCGAAGCTTAAGGAAATTTCAGGTATAGAATACGATAAATACAAAAGGCTTTGGGCCATTAACGACAGTGGCGATGGACCCATCCTTTATATGCTCAATAAAGATGGAACTATTGAGAGGGAAGTTACAGTTACAAATGCCAAAAACGTCGACTGGGAAGACATGACACAAAACAGTTTCGGTCATTTCTTTTTGGGAGACTTCGGCAACAATGACAACAAGCGACGCTGGTTAACGATTTATAAAATTGAAAACCCCATTGACATAAAAACCGATACCACAGAAGCAGAAATCATTAAGTTTACTTACCCGGAAATGGGAAAAGGAAAAGTAAAACCGAAAGACAAGAACTACGATTTGGAAGCGTTTGTAGAGTACAAGCGTAACCTCTACCTGTTTACAAAAAATAGAACAAAACCCTTCGATGGCATCACCAAGTTGTATAAGGTGGGGGATCATGCCGCTAACTTTGACGCACAGCTCATCGGCGAATTTAAAACCTGTACCACCCTTGAAAAGTTATGCTGGATCACATCGGCTGCAATAAGCCCTGATAGGACTAAACTGGTGCTGTTAGATTCAACAAGCCTGTGGTTATTTGAAAATTTTGAAGGCGATAACTTCTTCAGTGGCGATGTGTCGCGTATTGATTTAGGCGTAGTCACACAAAAAGAGGCAGTGACGTTTTATGACGACAACACGCTGGTTTTCACCGATGAAGAGTACAAGGGGTTATTTGGGGGCAACATTTATGAAGTTAAGCTCGACCAAGCAAAGCGGAACGTGATTAAATACCGCGAAAGCTCGAATCAAAAAGAAAAAGCACCAAAGCAGTAAATACTATGAAGTTCAGTCCGCTACTCTCAGAATTAATTCAGGCACTAACGTGTCTTCCCGGCGTTGGCAACAAGAGCGCTCAGCGTATGGCATTCCACCTATTAGAGCGTAATCGCACTGGGGCAATTGATTTAAGCAACGTATTACACAATGCCATGGAGCATATTCATCATTGTAAGCGCTGCAGAACATTTACTGAAGACGAGCTATGTGACATTTGTCGTCACCCTGAAAGAGAAGCAAGTGGCTTGTTATGTATTGTTGAAAGCCCACAAGACGTACTAGCAATCGAACAAACCTTAAGTTACAAGGGGCAGTATTTTGTGCTTATGGGTCATTTGTCTCCTATTGACGGCGTTGGGCCAGAAGAAATTGGTCTTACTGAGCTTGAGGCTCGTCTTGCCGCAGGTGGGATAAATGAAGTTATCCTCGCCACAAACCCGACTGTAGAGGGGGAGGCCACGGCACATTATATCGCTCAACTTTGTGCAAGCCATAACGTTGATGCGTCTCGAATTGCCCACGGCGTGCCGGTTGGGGGAGAGCTCGAGTATATTGATGGTAATACTCTCACCCACGCATTTTCGGGTCGCCGCAAACTATAGTACTGTAAATTGGGGTATACCCATTCTTAGTAATTAAAACACTCAACGTGGGTCTGCATCTGGCGGGCCTACGTCACGTTCTCTCTTATCGCTCGCCCACAATATACTCAACATCAAACTTTATTGAAGATAAATCTCCTTATAAAAAATAAATTTTCGTTCTAAACGTTGAAAAGTGCGTTGAGCGACCTTACCTGTTTAACATCAAACGTGATCCATTCAACGAGGAGATATTGGATTATGGCTGAAGCAGCCCAAAAAGAAACCCACGGTTTTCAAACAGAAGTAAAACAGCTTCTTCATCTGATGATTCACTCTTTGTATTCAAACAAAGAAATTTTTCTACGTGAGTTAGTGTCAAACGCGGCAGATGCTGCGGATAAGTTACGCTTTCGTGCGCTAGAAAATGACAGTCTTTACGAAAACGATGGCGAGTTAAACGTAAAGCTTAGCGTCGATAAAGAAGCAAATACCGTCACCATTACCGATAACGGTATTGGTATGACTCGCGATGAAGTCATTGCGAACTTGGGTACAATTGCTAAGTCAGGCACTAAAGACTTCTTTAGCAAACTTTCTGGCGATAGCGCTAAAGACTCACAACTCATTGGCCAGTTCGGTGTTGGCTTTTACTCTGCGTTCATCGTAGCTGACAAAGTAACGGTGCGAACTCGTGCTGCTGGTGCAGATGCATCGCAAGGTGTTGAGTGGATTTCAGACGGTGAAGGTGAATTCACTATTGCTGAAATCAACAAGCCTACACGCGGCACCGAGATTACGCTTCACCTACGCGAAGACGAAAAAGAATTTGCTGATGCATGGCGTTTACGCTCTATCGTAAGTAAGTATTCTGATCACATCAGTATTCCTGTGCAGATGTGGAAAGATGAAGTGCCTGAAAGTGAAGGCCCTGATGGCGAAAAAATTGAAGGCCAGCCTGGTGAATGGGAAGTTGTAAACAAAGCCACCGCTCTTTGGACTCGTGAAAAGTCTGAGATTACTGATGACGAGTATAACGAATTCTACAAGCATATCTCTCATGACTTTGCTGATCCGCTTGCATGGGCGCATAACAAAGTAGAGGGTAAAACAGAATATACAAGTTTATTGTATATCCCTTCTAAAGCGCCGTTTGATATGTGGAATCGCGACCAAAGTCATGGTCTTAAGCTTTACGTTCAACGTGTTTTCATTATGGACGACGCCGAACAGTTCATGCCTACTTATCTACGTTTTGTTAAAGGTTTGCTAGACAGCAATGATCTTCCGCTTAACGTGTCTCGTGAAATTCTACAGGACAACAAGATAACGCAAGCGCTACGCCAAGGTTGTACTAAGCGCGTATTACAGATGCTTGAAAAAATGGCGAAGAACGACAATGAAAAATATCAGTCGTTCTGGAATGAATTCGGCAACGTGTTAAAAGAAGGGCCGGCTGAAGATTTCAGTAACCGCGAGAAAATTGCTGGCTTGCTACGCTTCTCTTCTACACATGGTGAGTCTGATGCACAAACCGTATCATTAGCTGACTATATTGAGCGAATGAAAGAAGGCCAGGATAAGATTTATTATGTGACAGCAGATAGCTTGCAAGCTGCCAAGTCTAGTCCTCACCTTGAGATTTTCCGCAAGAAAGGAATTGAAGTGCTATTGATGGGCGAGCGCATTGACGAATGGTTAATGTCTCACCTTACTGAGTTTAACGAGAAGCAGTTTGTCTCAATTGCGAAAGGAAACTTAGATTTAGGCGACTTAGAAGACGAAGAGTCTAAGAAGGCGCAAGAAGAAGCAGAAAAGCAAGTTGAAGGTGTTCTTGAGCGAGCTAAAACAGCACTTGGCGATAAGGTCGTAGACGTTAAATTTACCCATCGCTTAACAGACTCACCTGCAGTCATCGTAGCAGATGACAATGGCATGACTACGCAAATGATGAAGCTTATGCAGGCAGCAGGGCAGACCGTGCCAGACGTGAAGTATCACTTTGAACTTAACCCTGAGCATAGCTTGGTGAAGCTGCTGGCAGATACCCAAGATGAAGAGCTGTTTAATCAGTGGGTAGGCGTATTGTTTGATCAAGCTGCATTGTCAGAACAGGGTAGCTTGAAAGACCCATCTAGTTTTGTTCAGAACTTGAACACGCTTCTAATGAAGTTAGCTAAATAAAGCAATAAACCATTAGGTTTACATTTAAAAACGGGCGTAATGCCCGTTTTTTTATTTCTACGACTAACAAAAGTAAGTTTAGCCATTTTATTGTGCTATATTTTGGCGGTCTAAAATTTCAAGTTAATCATATTAAGAGTTAGCTTATTCATCTTAAATAAGATGAGTTACTGAATGGGTGTAGGCGCAAATTTACAAAAGTGCCTATAAGCTGAACATATATTCGCCATTAGTCTTAAGATTAACTTTACGGTACTGCTTACACTTGTCACCCCAGTGTTGAATGTGTAAAGTGCCCGAAGTAAAAAGTTTAAAAATCATAAGCGGAGAACGCACTCATGCGAATCATTCTTCTCGGCGCTCCTGGCGCGGGTAAGGGCACACAAGCTCAGTTTTTAATGGGCAAATATGGCATTCCACAAATTTCAACGGGCGACATGCTTCGTGCTGCAATTAAAGCAGGTACAGAGCTAGGCCTTGAAGCAAAGCGTGTAATGGATGAAGGCAAACTAGTATCTGATGAGATTATCATTGGCCTAGTAAAAGAGCGTATTGCACAAGATGACTGTAAAGACGGTTTCTTGTTAGACGGTTTCCCTCGCACTATTCCTCAGGCTGACGCAATGAAAGAAGCAGGTGTCACTGTTGATCATTGCATCGAGTTTGACGTTCCTGATGATGTAATCGTAGAACGTATGGGTGGTCGTCGTGTACACCCTGCATCAGGTCGCGTTTACCACGTTGTTTACAACCCACCAAAGGTGGAAGGTAAAGACAATGAAACAGGCGATGACCTTATCGTTCGTGATGACGATAAAGAAGAAACAGTGCGCAAGCGTCTTGCGATTTACCATGAGCAAACAAAGCCGCTTGTGAACTACTACAGCGCTGAAGCGGAAGCTGGAAACTGTGAGTACCACAAGCTTGACGGTACGCGCCCAGTTGAAGAAGTGAGTGCTGAACTTGCTGAACGTTTAGGTTAATTGCCAACAACGTCAACAAAAGGTCGCTTAGGCGGCCTTTTTTGTTGCTTGTAACTTATTAGCGGATAACGTTTAATGACAACCATGAATGTTGAATTAAGCGCTGATTAATACAACGCGATATAATTAGAACATGTGGAGTAGACCATGGTTTTGCCAATCACGGCGTTTTACGCCAGCTTACTGGGTATTTGCTACCTGTATTTGTCGTTTTTAGTCATTGGCGCCAGACGTCGCCATCAAGTGGGAATTGGCGATGGTGGCCATGAAGATCTAAGTCGTTTGACTAGAGCGCACGGCAACTTTAGCGAGTACGTACCCATCACCCTTATTATGATAGCGTGTTTTGAAGCTAATACTGGCCAAGTGTGGGCTGTTCACGCATTGGGGAGCGCACTTTTATTTGGCCGTGTATTACATGCCTATGGCTTAGGTCGTCACTCAGGCGTTAGCTGGCAGCGCTTCGCGGGTATGATCTTGACTTTCCTTGCTATGCTGTGTGCAGCAATAGGTAATTTGGTGCTCATTCATTTCGGATTGTAAGCGTTGCAAAAAATTCTACGTATAGATAAAAAGCGCTCAAGGCATGCCATTGTGAAGCAATGCCGTTGAGCGCTTTTTCGTTTTAAAGGCTTTAGAAGCGGTAAGTTAGTTTAGAGTATACGAAGCGGCCACGCGGGTTGTGCACGCCGCCTACATAGCCGTATAAGTCGCCATCACCATCACCAATAGCAAACGGAGGCTCTTCGTCAAGCAGGTTGTTTGAACCAATTACAAGGCGAAGGTTATCGCTGTAGTTGTAACCAAACTGCAAGTCCACCAACATTTGAGAATCAACTGTTCTCGAGGTATTTTCTTCAAAGTCCAACACACCGTCGAAATCAATGTCAGGCGTGTCTTCAAACTCACCAACAAAGCTAATGTTCAAGTTGGCATCGAACGCACCTTTAGACCAGGTTGTGCCGAATAACCAACGGTGTTCTGGATAGCCATATTCGCCAGTGTACTCAAGACCGTCTTTTTCGAACTCGTTCATGTAAGACCAATCAAGGTTAAAGCGTACGTTACCGAACTCTTGCAACTCCATACGGTAGTTAGCGCTGAAATCAACACCAGACGCTTCTTGAGATGATACGTTTTGGTAGGTGTTGAAAATCTTTTGAATTACACCTAATGATTCGCCTGGCTGCGGATCTAAGCGAACACAGATTGTGCTGTCTTGGTTATTACATTCCGCGTCGTAAACTAAACCGAATTGCTGCTCATCAATTTTGTTATCCTGCGTAATACTCCATACATCAATGCTCAGGCCTAATTCTTGAATAGGTGCGTAGATAACACCTACGTTCCAAGATTCTGACTCTTCTGCATCCAAGTTAGGGTTACCCGCAAACTCGATATTGTAATCCAACGATTCACAATCTTGACCTGTTGCATCACAGCGATATTTGTCTACGAAGAAAACACTTTTCTGTGATGGGCCAAGGCCAACTTGTGCAAGAGACGGTGCTCTAAAGCCCTGAGCCCATGAACCGCGCACGGTTACTTCATCACTTGGCGCCCAACGTAATGCTATTTTAGGGTTAGTTGTACTACCAAAGTCACTGTAGTGGTCGTAGCGGCCAGCTAGTTGAAGCTCAAGCTGTTCAGCTAAAGGTATAGATAGCTCTAAGTATGCAGCATACTGGTCGCGTTCAGCAGAGGCAGAAACCGATTCTGTACCGAAGATTAATCCGCGCTGGAACTGAACATCAGGAACGTCAGATACTTGCTCTTCGCGATATTCAACACCTGCTGCCATCATGACAACATCGTCGCCGAAGCTGAATGCTTCACCGGTAATGTGAGCGTCAACGCTGGTCATTCGAGATTCACCACGGCGCACAAGGCTAGTAGTAATATCATCAATTACACTTTGTGGGTTAGTAACGCCACCAAACGGGTTGTAGTTACCAAGGTTAATTTGTTCCTGAAGCCAGTCAACGCGAACCCAACCTTGTGACTGATCACCACTTTGTTCTGAACGGCTGCGGCCTTTTTGTACAGATGCTTCCCAATCGTAATCATTGAACGTGCCACGAAGGCCAGCGACTAAACGAAGGGTGTCAGATTCGATATCCCAGCGACGGGCACCTGCGTCAACAGGGCGGTAGCGACCAATTTCAATGTCTTGTCCAAACGGGTTATCAGGATGAGTACCCGGAACGGTTAAACCAGCATCTTCATCTAGAGGTGTTGCTGCACCGCCTGCTTCAGACGTATTGTGCTGCATTGCAACTTCCATAAATGCTGTGGTTTCGTCGCCAATTTTATAGTCGAACTGACCAATAAAGCCTACGCGCTCAGAAGCCGGTATGGTTAAACCAAATGGGCCATAATCGAACAGACAGCTGCCAGACGCCGTTGCGCTATCTTCTGGACAATCAGGGTCGATAGTTTTAACACCATCCACATAGAAGTAACCTGGGTAACCTCGTGAAGAACGGAAGTCCATACCACCATAAGGTGATTGGTTAGCTGTTCCGAATCGACCCATTTCGTCAGCGCCAAGCGTGCTGTTGTTGAAATAGTCGATGATAACTGTAGCACTGCTTTTATCGCTTTGAGAGCCCCATAGAATACTGGCGGTGGTCTCATCATAGCTTGGGCCTGTTGTACCACCATAACCTGCATTAATCTCTAGACCTTCGTAGTCTTTCTTCAGTACTACGTTTACTACACCAGCAACAGCGTCTGAGCCGTAAATCGCAGAAGCGCCATCTTTTAATATATCGATTCGTTCGATGGCGGATACAGGAATAGAGTTAATATCAACAAATGAGTTAGTGATACTTTCAGCAAAGGCACTTATTGCCACGCGACGTCCGTTTATTAGAACAAGCGTTGCATCTGGTCCCATACCTCTGAGGGATACCGCTGCCGCGCCATTGGCTGTTGAATCTTGGCTGTTATTACGTGTCGAGAAGGTACCCGCACCTGTGGCCGGCATACGCTCGAGTAATTGTTGAAGGTTTTCATAGCCCATGCCTTCAATCATTGTTGCATCTATTGATTGAATAGGTGAAGGGCCTTCCATATCTGTACGTTTGATACGAGAACCGGTGACTGCAATTCGTTCAAGGTTGGCTGCTTCTTCGTCAGCTTGCTGTGCATACGCAGGAGATAGAGAGGTTAATCCTGAAAGTGCTAATCCCACTGCAATTGCACTTACTTTACGACCTTGTTTCATTGTTATTTCCTTATTTCCATTTTACTTGTTGTGTGTTTTTGCAACACGATGATGTTGCAAAATTATGAATAGCACTCCTAATACTTAAGTTGCAATAGGGGAAAACACGAAAGATGTGACACTTGGTTACAAAGTGTGTAAACCATGTATTACTTTTTTAAATGTGAAGCGGGATGAAGCGGCCGTGAAGTTAAACTAAAAACAGCGTAAAAATAGAGGGTTGCGGCTTAGTTAATTGGTGTTGAGGAAGTGGGAATTTGATAAGGAACAAGGCCGCTATTTGTAATTCATTAGTAAGAATTTACGTATATGCAATTGCTCCTACATTTTTCTTTATATACGTGAATATCACCGCTTTATCAGATCTGACCAGATTTTTTTTGCCGAAAAATTGAACGCAAGTAAAGGTCTAGCTTGGCCTTTTTGCAAGTAAGGGGATTGTTCAGCCCTACTGAAGTGATGTGAAAAGCCTGTCTTTTCGCGGTAAATACATATCGTCCGGATCTAGTGAAAATGCAACCGAGTTGGCTTTGCCCTGAATTTCTTCAATTGGAATGAAGCCATAATAACGAGAATCAACGCTATTGTTCCTATTATCCCCCATTGCCAGCACGTGATCTCTGGGCACAGTGATCAAATTAAAGTTTTTCGCAGGGCTAGGTAATGGGTTAAGCGCTATGGTTCGTGTTTGACCTAAAATCTGCTCGGAATAAAGATTGTGACCTTTGACGCTTAACGTTGCTTTTTCACCATTGATAAAAAGAACGTTGTTTTCTAATTTGACCTTATCACCTTCAATGGCAACCACACGTTTAATGAGTCTGGTATCAGCTGCATTACTGTCAATGATTACAATGTCACCGCGATTGATGTTACCAGTTTTCGCGACAACAACGTCTGTGAACGGCAGTTCTAGCGTGTAGGCTGATTTATCAACCACTACGCGGTCGCCTACTTGAATGGTGGGCTCCATAGAGCCTGTAGGGACATAATACCAATCAGCAACACTGCTTCGAAACGAGAAAAGCAAAACCATAAATAAAATGAAAGGCAGGTTGTTCTTAACGCTCTGTTTTAGATTTAACACGGCTTCGGTTCTCACTTTTCGTAGATTGCTCGTTAGATCAAAGTTTTATCACGACATGGCTTGTGTAATAGATGTAGATTGTAAATTACCTAATTTGTTCAAAATTGAGGTGTGGAAAATGTAACGAACTATGTCGGTAGCTAATTAAGGTTGCTCTAGCTACAGGGTATTGAGCGTTGAAAAAAAGCAATAAAACTCATATGAATCATATGTTTATATTGCACTCTGTAAAAGATGAACGCCGCCTTTTTAGGCATGCTAAAAATGTCTGAAAAAGGAATGTCATGGCACTGGTGGTGCACTTGTGGTACTTGTTACATTTTTGACTGGCAAAGAACATATATAATGCTTGAAACATTCAAACGAACAAGAATGTACACTGCAATTGCTGTAATAACACTAAGTGCAGTTTCGATAGGGTGTACGCATAACACCAATGATCCACAAAATGTACGAACTGCTTCCGATATAACCAGCGAAACAACCGCTAATGCAGATAATAGTACTGCTTCCCAAAATACGTCACAGTTCAACGTAGACTACGAGCGTTTTACTCTGGATAACGGGCTTACCGTTGTACTGCACGTTGACAGGTCTGATCCCGTTGCTGCAGTCGCCCTCACTGCGCATGTGGGTTCAGCCAGAGAAAAAGAAGGGCGAACAGGCTTTGCGCACTTGTTTGAACACTTACTTTTTCTCGAATCAGAGAACTTGGGAAAAGGCGGTCTTGATAAACTCAGTGCGAAAATTGGCGGCTCAGGTGCAAATGGCTCGACGAGTCGTGATAGTACCAATTACTTCCAAACTGTACCCATTGATGCTTTAGAAAAAATGATCTGGGCTGAAGCCGATAAGTTGGGATTTTTCATCAATACCGTAACAGACCCTGTGCTCGCCAAAGAAAAGCAGGTGGTGAAAAACGAAAAGCGCCAGAGTGTGGATAATCGTCCTTATGGTCACAATCAATATGTGATTGATAAAAACCTTTACCCTGAAGGGCATCCTTATAGTTGGCAAGTGATTGGGTCGTTAGATGATCTGCAAAACGCAACGCTTGCTGACGTGAAAGAGTTTTTCAAAAAATGGTATGTACCTAATAATGTGGTGCTTACCATCGCGGGTGATATTGACGTAAATCAAACTAAAGCGTGGGTTAAAAAGTATTTCGATGAAATTCCTGCGGGAGAGCAAATCAATAAATTACCGCCTCAACCTGCGAAGCTCAATGAGACTAAAAAACGATTCCATATAGATAATTTTGCACAAGCGCCACTTTTAACTATGGTGTGGCCAACCGTACCTGAATATCACGATGACTATTATCCACTTCAAGTACTTTCTCAGTATTTAAGCCAAGGCAAAAATGCTCCGCTGAACAAGGTGCTTGTTGACGAGAAGAAGCTCACCAGTGATGTTTATCTTTATGGCTATGATGCTGAGATCGCTGGACAGCTACAGCTGCAGGTTATGGCATTTAATGGCGTCAACTTAAACACTGTTGCAGATGGAGTTAACGAAGCGTTCGCCCGCTTTGAGAAAGACGGGATTTCTTCCAAGGATTTGGCGCGCATAAAAGCAGGTCAAGAAACAGAATTTTATCAAGGACTTTCAAGCGTCTTAGGTAAAGGTTTTCAATTGGCGCAATACGAAATCTTTGCGGGCGGGGCTGAATTTATCAGCCAAGATGTTCAGAAAATTCTGGGCGTTTCACAACAAGATGTAATGCGTGTTTATAGCACCTATATCAAGGATAAACCGTTTGTCGCCTCTAGCTTTGTACCTAAGGGACAGCAAGAGTTGGTGTTAAGCGGCTCTACTGAAGCTAATGTAGTGGAGGAGAAAATTGTCGCGGGGGCGGAAGAGAGCTTTGATGCGTCAGTTGCGGCTGAATACGAACGTACTCCGTCATCGTTTGATCGCACGAAAGAGCCTGCTTATGGTGAATCAATAGAAATTACACCACCTAAGGTTTGGCAAAATACACTGTCGTCTGTCATCAAAATAACGGGTATTGCTAATGACGAAGTGCCATTGGTCGCGTTTGAGTTAAAGCTAGATGGTGGCATGCTTCTAGACTCAGAAGGTAAAACAGGAACCGCCAATTTACTTGCCGCAACCTTGCTTAAAGGTACGGCGGAAAAAACACCCGAGCAGCTGGAACAGGAAATTGAGCTTTTAGGCGCTTCTCTGGAGGCCAGTGCTTCTGAAACTGACATTACTATTAGCGGAACGGTATTGTCTAAGCACTACAGTGACTTAATGCAGCTCGTCACTGAAGTGATACTTTCTCCTCGCTTTGATGAACAAGAGTTTGAATTAGCTAAAGACGATACAATCAACCAGATTGAACAAATAAAAGCGAACCCTAATGCCATTGCATCGGTTGAGTTTAAAACACTGCTTTACGGAGAGGCGCATCCGTTTGCTCAAACGGTTCTTGGAGATAAGCAAACTGTAGATGACACAACGCTCGAAGATGTTAAGAAGTATTACGAGAAATACTTCACACCGTCATTGGCAAAGTTCCATGTTGTGGGAGACATCAAACAACAGGACGTTGTAAAAAGCCTAGCGCCACTTAATGCGCGATGGTTACCAAAAGATGTTACTTTTGCGAAGGTACCAGAGCCCAAGCTGCCAGAAAGCGCCCAACTCTTTTTCTATGACGTTCCTGGGGCTAAACAGTCAGTGCTTTATTTCGGCCATTCCGCCCCGAATGTTACTCATGATGATGCTTATAAAGTCAGTGTGATGAATTATCGTTTAGGCGGGGGCGGTTTCGCCTCACAGCTTATGCAGGAACTACGTGAAAACAAAGGCTACACCTATGGCATTCGTTCATCGTTTTCTAGCGATCAATATACGGGTGAATTCACCATACGAAGCGCCGTAAGGTCGAACGTTACCTTAGAAGCAACGCAAGCTATCATGGATATATTAGCAGCGTTTGGCACAAACTATTCAGATGAAGATTTAGACGTTACGAAAGGGTTTACACTTAAATCTGGCGCTAGGGCGTTTGAAACGTTAGGCGCTAAATTGAATATGGTTAGCGAAATTAGCGACTTTGGCTTGCCCAATGATTACGTTTTACAGCAAGAAGCTGAGGTAAAAGCGTTAACCGTTGGTGAGATAAAGCGCCTTTACGGTAAATATGTACATCCTGATAGAATGATTTATTTGATAGTAGGGGACAAAGATACCCAGTTCGAACGTTTAGATGCGCTTGGATTAGGGAAACCAACCTTGCTGAACCCTTAATTCATATTTGACGTTTTGCGAGCATTATAAGGCTCGTCAATAAACCAAAGCCCGTGTGAAAAGCGTTCACGCGGGCTTTTTTATTAAACGAGAGCTATATCTGAAATAGGCAAAATTATTGTGACCAAAAACGTGCCTAATCAACGTAACCGAATAGGGTGGTCTGGTGATGCCTGTCAAAAAGCTGTGTCGTAGACCAAATACTATGTAATTGAGGCAAACGTCCTAGTTAAGCAAAGAGTTGCAGGAGACATGAGTGACAGAAAAAGTGAAGGAGTCTGGGCATAGGGGGCAAGACGTTGCCCTTAGTCATACTGAAGAAAAAGATGTACGAGATAATCAGAGCTTAAATTCTGTTTCTTTGTATGCCATTGTCCACAGGGAAGGGTTAGAAGAACTTCAGCGTCCTATGATGTCATTGTGGTGGTCTGGTGTGGCGGCAGGCATTGGCATCTCGATTTCAATTCTTGCTGAAGGAATTTTGCATCACCTCTTTGCAAATTCTCCCAATCAGTTTGTTATCGAAAACCTGGGCTATACGGTTGGTTTCGTGCTGGTGATTGTTGGTCGACTTCAATTGTTTACCGAAAATACGCTTTCGGTCATTCTACCCTTGTTGAGTAAACCTTCGTTCAATATGGGCTTTTGCATTGCGCGCCTGTGGTTCATCGTTTTCACCGCCAATATGTTCGGCACCTTTTTGGCTGCATTTTTCAGCTTTTCGCTGCAATCTGTTCCACCAGAGCTGGTTGAAGGGATGACCGCTATTTCTGAACATTATGCCAAGCTATCACCGTCAGACGCCTTCTCATACGGCATTACGTCAGGGTTTATCATTGCCGCTATTGTATGGATGAAGCCATCGGTTAAGCATTCTCAAATATTGATGATAGTTATTTTTACTTATTTAATTGCTATAGGAAATTTTACGCACGTGATAGCCGGCTCAACAGAACTTTTCTTGTTAGCACTGCAAAATAAAATAAGCGTTCTTGCAACACTCTCACTAATTGGTGCAACATTACTAGGAAATATTGTGGGCGGAACGGGGCTGTTCGCGCTGCTGGCTTATGGCCAAGTGGTAAGGGAAATCGAGAAATAGAGAAGTCAAAAAGTGCCCCTTGGTGTGCAAACAGTGGTTAATTGAAATTAGCTGCGTTATAACATGCCGTTTAAACCACTAAGGGGTTACGGTGCTTCGCTTTCTAACAACAATAATTCTTGTCGGAAGTGCATTTTCATGTGCTTTTGCTGAATCAATCATTAAACCTATCATTTCTGAAGCGTCTGTTTCGTTACCTAGAAGCAAAATGGTGACAATAGAAGATACGGAAACTGCACGTAAATATACGTTATTTGTACAGTTGCCAAAAAGCTATAACACATCTCCTTCCAAGGATTACCTCGTAATATACACAACAGATGCGCCTTACAGTTTTCCTATTATCGTAGGCTCTATGCGAATGCCAGTAAACGTAGGCCAAATGGAAGAAGCGGTCATAGTGGGGTTGTCTTATTCCCTAGAATCAAAAGGCGTAGAGAGTAGAGTAAGGGACTACACTCCTGCCATAGCCAATAGTTGGAAACTGGAAACCGGTCTTGCTGCTGAGTATCTGTCATTTATTAGACGAGATGTATTAACATTTATTGAGTCTACATATCGAGTAGACGTCAATCGACGGACTTTTATTGGGCATTCATTAGGCGGGCTATTTGGCGGCTACGTGCTCATGCAATCTCCTGAAACCTTTTCTAACTATGTGCTTGTTAGCCCTTCAGTGTGGTTTAATGACGATTACTTACTAACCTTAGAAATGGCTGAAACTCAATCGCCCAAGCGTGTTTACATTGGTGTGGGAAGCTTAGAAACGCCTGAGTTTGGCGAGGGTCAAGATATGGTTGCGGGGAGCAAAGCATTGGCAAGTAAAATCAACGCTAAGGCAGATCAAAACATAACACTACAATTGCATGTTATCGGCGGTGCGTCACATGCGAGCGTGTTTCCCACCGTTGCTATCCAAGGGATCGATTGGATATTGGGAACGCCGCGCTAGTCGCGTTTCTTTAACCGAGGGCTCACTTTTTGTTCGATTGTTAGACAGGCTAAGCAGTGTTAATTTCAATAAAGTGCAAAGCTCTGCGATACAAAAATGCCCTTCGTGTAGAAAACGAGAAGGGCATTTTTATATAAGAATGTAATTTAAATCAACGCCTTAATCAGTACGCTAGTTACCGAGTTGTTGAAAGTAGAAACATTACTGCACTTTGAGAGTTAAGACCTCAAAATTTGCTTTTTTCTTCGAAAAACTAAAAAAGCTAAAGCACTCATCATTAAGCTAAAGGTTGCTGGAGCGTTTACAGGAGTGTTTGTTGGTATTGAGGATGTATTTGTGAACGTGGCCGAAAGTATTTCATGAGTACTTGCATAGGAGCCTGTTCCGGATGTGAATCCCAAGAATGCATCGGTTGAACCTAAAATAGAGGCCACATCTAAAATTCGTGAAATGCTACCTCCTTTCGTTGAATCGGTTTCCATGGACCAAGAAACATCGAAAAGCTTGCTAATTCCGTCGAAAGTTATCAGAACATTCCAAACATCGCCTTCATTGAATCGGAATGGTTCATTGACGTTATTAGAGGTATTAACGTTGCCGTTAATACCTATGCCAACGTGGTTGCCGTTATTATTATCCCAACTGGTGTTATTAAAGGTATCAAACTCAACCGCAACTGAATTATTTATACCTTGATATCCTAAACCACCACCAGCACCGCCCACGTTTGCATTTTGTGTCTGTATTACAAAAGCAAGACCGTCTGCTCCTAAGCCGTCAGTATCACCGCCTAAACTGTTATTGTCTATTTTGAAAGAAAAGCTTGTCGCAAATGAAGAGTCGTTGATGAGAGAGATTGCATTTGTGGTAAAAACTGAACCGCCTTGCCACGCAATATTATTCGTTAGCTGCAGGTTGTTATTTACTACCAGCGTGTTGCCGTTTAGCGTAAGCCCCGTAGTGTCGGAGAAATCATTGTACTCAATGACTGTTGCAAAAGACGAGAAGCTTCCTAAAAGCAAAAAGCATGAAAGTACTTTTTTCATTACATATCCTTATGTGGTTAGTGAACATTGTTAATTAAACAATCACAGTGTAAGCATTATCCATGCCTTCAGGTAATCACATTGAAAGTATGAGATTTTTTCTGCGAATACGAACTCATTGTAAAAAAAGTGGACAATTTTAGAGCGATGTTTAGCTTTTTGAGGAGCGTTGGGAGATGTATTTAGGAGTTCAAAGGCCTCTAATACGTGAACGTTTAGAGGCCTTGATGTTAACTTTTGCGTAGATCGCTGTTGCTATTACTATTTATGACGCTCACGCAACACATCAAGTGCATCGTTTAGCGACATATCGCTAGCTTGAAGCAGTACCGTTAAGTGGTACAACAAGTCAGCGGCTTCGTTTTTAAGCTCTTCTTTGTCGTGCACAGTAGCCGCCAATGCGGTTTCTACACCTTCTTCGCCCACCTTCTGCGCTATGCGCTTAATGCCTTTGTTGTAAAGGCTAGCGGTATAGCTGCTTTTGGGGTCGGCATCTTTGCGGGCTGCCAACACTCGCTCTAAGTCTGCAAGAAATGTAAAGGCTGGTGTGTTGCCGTCGAACCAACAGCTTTCAACACCAGTGTGGCATGTCGGGCCGTTAGGGTTGACAAGTACCAACAGTGAATCTTGATCGCAGTCACAAGCAACGCTCACTAAATCTAGCGTGTTACCAGATGTTTCACCCTTGGTCCAAAGACGCTGTTTTGAACGGCTGAAGAATGTCACTTTGCCCGTTTCAAGGGTTTTCGCCAATGCGTCTTGGTCCATGTAGCCCTGCATTAATACCTTGCCAGACAGTGCGTCTTGCACAATGGCGGGTAGTAGGTTGTCCATTTTGTCCCAAGCCAGTTTATTGCTGTTTTCGTTAGTAATGATCACGGGTTTACTCCTTCTGCTTGCGCCGTTAATCCGTGACGCTTACGCATGGCAACGCCATTGCTGGTCAACTCTGCTTTCAACTCATCAATATTGATGATGCCCTTGTGAAATACTGATGCTGCAAGCGCGCCATCTACGTCAGCCTGTTGAAACACATCCGTAAAATGGGCAATTTCACCTGCACCACCCGACGCAATTAGCGGCACTTCACAGACATCGCGCACGGCTTTCAGCTGCTTCACATCGTAGCCTTTGCGCACGCCGTCTTGGTTCATGCAGTTCAGTACAATTTCACCAGCACCGCGCGACTGAACTTCTTTAATCCAATCGATGGTTTGCCACTGGCTTTTTTGCGTTCGCGCTTCATCACCAGTGAATTTGTACACTTCGTATTGGTCGGTTGCTTCGTTATAAAAGCTGTCGATACCAATCACTACGCACTGTTGTCCATAAACGTCGTGCAGCTGGTTAATAAGGTCTGGATTATTAAGGGCAGGGGAGTTAATCGAAATCTTATCTGCACCCATTTCCAAAATGCGCCCAGCGTCTTCAATACTCTTAATGCCGCCAGCAACACAAAAGGGGATATCAATAACTTGTGCAATACGGCTTACCCAGCTCTTATCTACTACGCGGGCATCAGAGCTAGCGGTAATATCATAGAATACTAGTTCGTCGGCACCTGCTTTCGCATATTGCTCAGCAAGAGGTACAATATCACCAATAATTTCGTGGTTTCTAAACTGAACGCCCTTAACAACTTTGCCGTCGCGTACGTCTAGGCACGGTATTATGCGTTTTGCCAGCATGCGATAGCCTCCTTCACCGTAAATTTACCTTCCAGTAACGCGCGGCCTAAAATAACGCCGCCAACGTTAGTCGGCTTCAACGCTTCAATATCGGCAATGCTACCTATGCCGCCAGACGCTTGCCAGCT
>NZ_JAFLMX010000244.1:0-2477 GCF_017849675.1 Alteromonas sp. AO-Serp | reverse complement strand
TACTAATCAGAAACAAAGTAAGCGAACATCACCCGGCGATATACGCCAGGTCCGGATGACCGAAAAAAGACTTCAATAACCGGGGTAGTTTCTGTAACCGCCGAAGTTGTCGATAAACGATATTCCGAAGTTGGTCTTTGCTGTTTATGATCTTTTTTCCGACGTGGTGGTATTTGATGTAGCCCCAAACGGACTCATCAGGATTCAGTTCCGGTGAGTAAGGCGGCAGGAAGAACAGCTTGAGCTTGCCGTTGAGGCCCTCCACGTATGCCCGGACCCGGCGGGCATGGTGCACTGGATGGTTATCCAGAATCAGGAATATCGGCTTTTCGGCGTCTTGTACCAATGCTTTGAGGAACCCAATGAAGGCGTCCGTATTCATTGTCCCTTCAATGGTTTTGAACCGAAGCTCTCCACGGGGGGAAATGGCAGAGATCATATTGATGCTGAAGCGACTACCGGTATTGCGAATCACCGGCGTTTCTCCGATGGGCGCCCAGGTAGTGCCACTATGGTAGTCAGAACGTATGCTGGCCTCATCACCAAAATAGATGGTGGCGCCGACCTTCTTGGCTTCTTTGCGAATCTCTGGGTAAGTTTCCTCTTTCCACTGCTTTACAGCCTCTGGCTTCTGCTGGTACGCCCGGTGCAGTGGCCTTTGCGGTGTCAGCCCCAGGTTGCGAAGCAGGCGACCGACAGAGACATCACTGAGTCGAACGTTGAACTTTTGCCGGATCAACTCCCGTACCCGACCCCGGGTCCACAAGGCAAAATCGAACTTCAACTGGTCCGGGGTAAAGGTGGTAATCCAGGTGTAAAGCTCCCGAATCTGTTCGCCGCTAAGCTTTTTCGGACGTCCGGGAATCTCTTTGGCCTTCAGTGCGTCAAACCCACCTTCACGGAAAGCAGCCAGCCATTCATAGATACGGGCCCGACTCATACCCAGGGCTTTGATGACAACTTCAGGACTTTCACCATCCATAACCTGTTGGACAGCACGAATGCGAAGAGCTTCCAGAGTTTTATGATCCAGTTTACGACCGTCAGTATGGCGCATGAGTAGGCAACTCCGATAAGGTCGGTTGAACAATGCCTACATTATAAATGATGTCCGCTTACTTTTGTACTTCTTAGTATCATCTACGTAGCGGCCATAGTGAATTGGCGCTAATTTCTCCAGAACAAGCTTGTCCCACCTGTAAAGCAATGCATTGGAAATAATACGGCTGCACGTCAGACCTATCACCAATCCTCCGCTTATCTTGGCTTTCTTGCCCCCAACGGACTGGCCGAATTTTTCAGCACCCTTAGCCCAGGCGCATAGAAAACTTGCGAGTTGTTCGGTAAAGGCCTTCTCTTCATCTGTCAGCTCCAGATCAAGTGCTTCAAGTAACGCTGTACCAGAAATCGCCATCGGGTCAATAAAGTGGTAGTAGCTCTTCAAGTCGAGAGAAACCGCAATAACGTCGCGATCCTTTTCCAGCTCATAACGAATGGCCTTTAAACCATCGCTTCGCCATTTTTGATATGGCTGGAAATAGGGTACAAACGAGCCAATGGAGCTGATATGGAATGGCTTATCATCGTCCTCTGCGAATAGTTCATCGTTCCGGATGCGCTTTAGCCGTGCGCCATAGCAGCTGTCGTCGAGCTTGGCATCAAACTGGTGGCCAATCATATTGATCCACAAGGCTGAGATGATGTGGGCATCAACCGGAAAGTCCCCCACAATCCGGAATTCAGGCGTTATATCGTAATTTTTGAATAGGCTTTCGACTGCCCGTTCAGGTTTGGAGAAATGTACATGGCCATTTTCGGTACTATCTGCCTTTCTATCAGTGGATAGCTTCTTTGGTAGTAATCGAAAATCCCCGAGCAGCTCCTCATCGCTTTCAAAGCCTGAGTTACTCTTCAATCGGCTTAACAGGTCATTTAGGTTGGCCAGCAGGTCTTGTTCGTATTCTGCGAACTTAATCGCAGTGGGGAATGTGTTTTCGAAGAAGCAGTCGGCTTTGGCTTTTCGGTATGCGACAAGAAGGTCTTCGATTGTGAGATTGTTCCAGCCATTGAACGCTGCACGGTAGCTCATAATACCTATCCCTGATTTAATTGCTTGGCTGCCTCAACGGCCTCTACGATAGCCAGCTTTATGGCTTCTGAATAATCGTCTTCGTAAATGACAGAGCTGATTATCTGATGAAGTAAGTCTTTGTCGATTACGTTATCGGCGACCCAAACAGCGATATTCTCCATCTCTTTAACAAACCGTTTCACCACGTAATCGAAGCCGTTTAACTCAAGGAAGTAAGCGCCTAAGACCAGTGATGAACGTTTATTGCCATCATTAAACGCATGATTTTTGTTAATAGAGAAAACTAAATGGGTCAGCTTGTCTTCCATCTCTGGGTAGTACAAGTCATTCTGGATATGTTCTAAGGGACTCTCCAGTTGGCCAATATCTTTAGTGCCGGCCAATC
>NZ_JAFLMX010000096.1:0-1221 GCF_017849675.1 Alteromonas sp. AO-Serp | reverse complement strand
TTTTTGGTCAAACCCCGTATATCGCGTTTCCTTTTTCACTTAATAAGCTCACCCACAGCAAAACCCGCTATGCTCTGTTTCGTGAACTGTATGACGAAGAGCAGGATATTCAGCTTGGTGGCGTGACTACTGAGTGGTTGGCCGCGGCACATCAGGCTATGAACAAAATTGAAAGTAGCGCACGCGCTATTACAACGCCCTCGCTTGTATTAAGTGCAGACGATGACGCGATTATTGATAATAACCGTCAACGCCGCGTGGCGCAGCTTATGCCAAATGCAAAACTTGAAATAGTGCCCCGCGCTTACCATGAGCTATTCACCGAGTCTGACGACATTCGCGAGCGCTCTGTGGCGCGTATTCTCGACTTTTTGACAGAAGACTCGTCTACATAAGTGAGCCAAAGCTAACATTTAGTTAGGTAATCATACTTAAGAGCAGCGCTTTCTATTTCACAGGTAATAAAAGTGTGTGCAAGGGTGAAGAAGAATGGCGTTTCGGTATAAAATAAACGAGTTGTTAACTGTGAAGGTAATTTAAAAAAGCATGCTCGATATCGTACTCTATCAGCCAGAGATCCCACCTAATACGGGAAACATCATCCGCTTATGCGCAAACAGTGGCTTTATGTTGCACTTAATCGAGCCCTTGGGTTTTGAATGGGACGATAAACGCGTTCGACGCGCAGGTTTAGATTATCATGAGTTTGCTCACGTAAAGCGCCACGCCAATTTAGACGCTTACCTAAATGATGCTAAGCCAAAACGGGTATTCGCTTGCACAACGAAAGGCAAAGCATTTCACAGCGATGTGTCTTATCAAAAAGGCGATGCGTTAATTTTCGGACCGGAAACCCGAGGTTTACCAGACGACTATATTCAATCGCTTCCCCCAGAGCAGCGTGTTCGCATCCCTATGTTGCCAGACAGTCGTAGTATGAACTTGTCTAATGCAGTATCGGTATTTGTGTATGAAAGCTGGCGTCAGTTTGGTTACGAGGGTGCTCGTTAGTACTTTCTTTAACGCTTACTGTTTTGCTAAAAACTCTTTTAACCATTTAAATCAAAAGCTTATTCAGCCTTTAAAAATGTCTGTAAAGATAGCGTAAATGTAAAGATTGTCTCTCGTGGCGAATCTTTACATTCGCTATATTGCATTCAGTTTTTTTTATGGATCGAATGCTTTGAAACTCCCTCTACCCATTAAAGTACTGCTCATTGC
>NZ_JAFLMX010000161.1:0-3271 GCF_017849675.1 Alteromonas sp. AO-Serp | reverse complement strand
CTATAGTCGTAATACTTTTCTAGTAGAACCTAAGTTGTATGCTGCTAAGACAAAAGTCTCATTTTGGGGTTCTAGGGATTTACCCCTCTAAAGTAACATAGAACGCTACAGGTATTATATTATATGGTCTGTGGCGGTGGGTTACCTTCCAATATTCTGCCATCTTATATAAACACCATCAATCATATTGGCGTTTATTCATCATGGCAATTAGTAATGAACTCTCGATTCTGACTCAGGCAGAACAACGAGACTTGTATTCAGCACCTCAGTTTTCTATTGAGGAACAACGTTTGTATTTTTCGCTAAACGATGTAGAACAGGCCGAATGCCGTACTATCAGGCTTACTAAACATCGTTGTTATTTCGTGGCGCTTCTGGGCTATTTTAAATCTAAGCCAGTGATCATTGCTCCGAGTTTCCGTGATATCAGTATCGACATGCAGTTTATTGCCTCCCAAATTCAAAGAGGTAAAGGGATCAGGCCTTTCAGTGTCAGTAAAATGCAGCGTGACCGTATTTACTCAAGGATACTGCGTCTACTAAATTACAATAAGTGGAATGAAAAACAGCACCTCAATGCTCTGTGCCACCACCTGGTTTACATTGGTCATGCCTGGCTGGAGCCTCGACACCTCTTTGATGCGGCCATTGAATACCTTGCCAGCCATAACATTGCCATTCCTAAGTACTCCGTGCTTCAAAGACTGATAAGCCGCACAATGCAACAGGTCAGAAAAGACCTGACGCTCCAACTGAATCAACTTACCAGTAATGAACTTAACGTCTTTCTGGACAACATAATCACTACTAAAGACGACGGGCTGAGTCTGAGCCATCTCAGGGGTGGTGCCAAAAGTCTGACCGTGCCTGAGCTTAAAAAAGAGCTCGCCATTTACCACCGGTTAGCACCATGGCACACGCAAATAAATGACGTTGTGGACAGGCTCAATCTGTCGCTAAAAAATCGACAACACTTCAGCGGCCTTATTGATTACTACGGCAGTAAAGTGCGGCGCTTCAAACGCTCACAGCAGCACCTGTGGTTACTGTGTCATCTGACAGAGCGCATGCAACTTGCACTGGAGCGCCTGACGGATGGGTTTGTTTACCATATCCGAAAACAACAGGAAGCCGCCAACGCCTTTGCACAACAAGCAGTGTTCCTGTCCTGGCAGTCAGCTGCGGACAATGTCACGAAAGCGGCAGAGCTACTTCACCTGTTTGTTGACGAGAATATTGATGACAATCAGCCCTTCTCGGAAGTCAGAAAACAGGCACTGAAAGTGATGGATGATCGGGATATCCAGACCCTTTGCCTTTATCTGAAAAAACAAAAACGGACCGTGGAAGAGTACCAGTGGCAATATTATGACGAACAACGAAACCTTCTGGAACAGTTGTTAAGACCAGTGTTCCTGTGCCTTGAATGTGAGGCCGGTAAAGGCTCAGAAGCCGTCGTCGCCCAACTTCAAAAGATGCAAACGGAAATTGTATCCGGTGAATCACTGATGACAATGGATACGTCGCTTATCCCCAAAAAGCACCTCCCATGGCTGGTGAAACAGGATAACGTTAATCCGCAACGTTATGAATGGCTGCTCTACCGGCAGTTAACTTCACGACTGAACGGACGTATTTATCTGTCAAATGTCACCAAATACCGGGCACTGGAAGACGACCTGATCCCCCAAACATCGCAGGATGCACTGCTGGAGTCATCAACGCTGGACAGACTAAAACAACCTGTTGACGCATTGTTACAGGAGAAACAACATCGACTGGAAAGCGCGCTCAAAGACGTGGCGCGCCATATTGATGAGGGAGATAATCGCAATGTAATCATGAAAACTCGCTCGGGCACCCGCTGGCACCTGCCAACAAAAGGCGCTACATCTCTGGTCAACAATCCCTTCTTTAAGCGAATGCAGCCAGTCGGTATCGCGGATGTCCTGCGGTATGTTGAGCGCGAAACCGGGTTCATGCGAAGCCTGACACATGTGCTGCCAATACAAAAACAGGGAACTACTCATCAGGATGATTTACTGGCCATTCTGATTGCTAACGCCACTCACCGTGGTGTGTATGGTATGGCGCAGATCTCCGACCGCAGTTATGAACACCTGAGTACAGTACAGGCTAACTATATCCGACCTGAAACGCTGCATGATGCCAGCGACGTGATCAATAATGCGGTGGCTTCATTACCCATCTTCCGCCACTACCATATTCAGGAGGACCAGTTGCACGCCAGTGCGGATGGTCAGAAATTCGAAACGCATCTGGAAACGTTTAAAACCCGGTATTCCTCGAAGTACTTCGGTACCAATAAAGGGATCACGGCCATGACCCTGGTCGCCAATCACAGCGCGCTGAATGCACGGATAATCGGCTCCAACGAGCATGAATCACACTATATCTATGATCTGTTGCAATCCAACAGCAGCGATATCAAACCTGACGTACTCTCGACAGATACACACGGTGTCAATCACGTCAACTTCGCTTTATTGGATCTATGCGGCTACAGCTTTGCACCGCGATACGCGCAATTTAACAGCGTCATCAACGATCTGTTTGAGGTGACTGAAAATGAACAATGTAACACCATACTTGCGCTGAAGAAACCCATCAGGACGGGGGTCATCGAAACGGGATGGCAGGATATCAGGCGTATTGTCCTGTCACTTCAGACAAAACGAACAACACAGGCAATACTGGTGAGAAAACTGTCTGGTTATCCTTCAGGACACCCGATATTACAGGCGCTGACAGAGTATAATCGACTGGTTAAAGCGCAATATTTACTTGACTACATCGACGATGCCAGTTTGCGGCAGTATGTGCAACGTGCCCTGAACCGGGGAGAAGCATGGCACTTCCTTAGACGAGCCATTGCGTCGGTGAATGGTGATCAGTTCCGTGGCAAAAACGAGTCTGAAATCGCTATCTGGAATGAATGCGCAAGATTGCTTGCCAATGCGCTCATCTACTTCAACTCCGCGATACTGAGTCATCTTCTGGGACACTTTGAAGCGACAGGTGATGAAGAAAAAGCGGCTATCACTCGTGCTGTTTCGCCCGTTGCATGGCAAAATATCAACTTAAGCGGGACGTATAACTTCACCAATACCGGAAAATTGCCTGATATTAGTGAAATTACGAAGCCAATCGTGGATGATTAAGCTTGGAAACGAAAGTAACCCACAGCTGGAGGCTATATAATACAAAGCCTGTAGCGTTCTATGTTACTTTAGAGGGGAAAATCCCT
>NZ_JAFLMX010000110.1:0-4811 GCF_017849675.1 Alteromonas sp. AO-Serp | reverse complement strand
CTCATCCACTGAAGTTACGTTTTTACCACATAAATTAAGCGTTACGCGTACCGCGATTTACTTGTCCCAGTAGGGCGTACTTTCAAAATAGCTTGATAAAAAGTCAATGAAAACCCTTAGCTTATTAGAAATGAGCTTACGATGAGGATAGACCGCATACAAAGAGATAGCTTGCGGTACGAAATCGTCCAGTATGGAGACGAGTTCCCCGTTTTTGAGCGCTTCACCGGCAATGAAGGTAGGTTGAAGTACATAACCTTCACCCTGCTTTGCTACATTGGTAAGGACTTCTCCATTATTCGCGGTTAGCTTGGGCGTCACAGTCTGGGCATTTGCTTTAAGCGCCGCAATAAGCACTGATTTATCGTTATCATAGTTGACGTAGGAGTACTCAAGATAGTGTTCTGGTTTTAATTCGGCTGGATGTTCCGGTGTGCCATATTTTTCCAGGTAGGCTGGTGAAGCGCACAGGGCCAGCTTTATCGTTGTGATTTTCTTGGCCACCAGCGACGAGTTAGCTAGGTGACCTGCACGTATTGCTACATCAAAGCCTTCGTCTATCACATCAATCTTTCTATCGTTTAGCTGCAAGTTTATCGATACGTGAGGGTGTGCTTGTTGAAACGCACTGAGTGCACTCGCTAAATGTAATGTTGAGAAAGAGACAGGGGCACTTACGTGCAGAACTCCCTTTGCTTCTGTATTGAGCAACCCAAGCTGACTTTCCATATCGGTTACGCTTTCAAGAATATGATTTGCATGTTGCAAACACTGTTGACCAGCCTCGGTTAGGTGAATTTTTCTTGTAGTGCGATTGAATAAACGCGTATCAAGTTGCTTCTCTAATTCGGCAACATACTTGCTTACGAGTTGATTTGACGTGTCTAGCTTTTCTGCAGCTTTTGTAAAACTGCCTTCATTCGCAACTACGCAGAAGGTTTTCAGTAGCAATAATTTATCCATCGTTTAGTCATTCGTCTCAATAAACAACAAATTGTTGGTAATAATTCAATATTTAACCGCTTTATTCAATAGGTGTTGGTAACTATTCTATATGCATCAGGTTAGCGCTGTGCCAACTCAATGAAGTCAGGCGGAGCGTTCATCACTTTTTAGATATGACACTTTCAATTACGAGAGACTTTGAGGATTCAACAATGAACAAGCAATTTCTGAAAAACATTTTTACTTCTAACAGCAGTATTTCTAGTTTGGTTTTACGTGTGCCTGTGGGCATTATTCTTACCGCACACGGCGCACAAAAGCTTTTTGCTTGGTTTGGTGGTTATGGATTAGAAGGCACAGGTCAGTGGATGGAAAGCATTGGTTTAGCGCCAGGCTTTTTAATGGCATTGCTGGCCGGCAGCGCTGAGTTTTTTGGCGGGCTAGCGCTTATTATAGGTTTTCTAACACGCCCAGCCGCTTTAGTAAGTGCATTCACAATGGTGATTGCGATTTTTAGTGTACATGCAGCAAACGGTTTATTTATGACTAACAACGGTTACGAGTTTGCACTAACGTTACTTGCTGCAACAGGTGCGCTAGCTATTCAAGGTGGCGGTAAATTTTCAATCGACTCTCTTATTAGTCACAAGCTTAATAAATAGCGGTTGTGAGATTCGACGACTAACGAAACCGGCCCAAATGCGCCGGTTTCAATGGCTAAGGAGCCCTTATATCAATCCGCATTGATAATTGCCCACTCTGAAGACGCTGGCAAGTTTCCTAGCGAAGCGTGGGAATGCAGGAATGGTATTCTACACATCTAACAAGGTATGGTTTTATGCAACAGCGAACGCAAACTCGCCCGTCTGTGCGAATTAACACCGCTTATATTTCTCATGGTGGAGGGCCGCTTCCACTTCTTGAAATGCAGTCAGTAGGAGAGGCGAGGACGCCTGCCTATCACATTGAAATGATTGAAGCGCTCAAAACGTTATCAGCAGATTTACCCAAACCCGATGCAGTCTTAGTGATTAGTGCCCATTGGGAAGATACTGAAGTCTGTGTAACTACTCACCCAGAACCTTCCTTGATTTATGACTATTATGGCTTCCCTAAAGAGGCGTATTCCCTTGAGTATCCGGCCAAAGGAGAAGTAGCACTCGCAACTTTATTACTAAAGCGTTTAGCAGAACAAGGCATTGCTGTACGGGAGGATAGGGCACGTGGTTTCGATCATGGAATGTTCATTCCCCTAAGTATTATGTATCCCAGTGCCGATGTACCCTGTATTCAACTATCCATCACGTCTGACTTGGATTCTAAAAAGCATGTGCTATTGGGGGAAGCAATTAGAAAAGCTGTTGAACTCGGGGTAGAGCCTGTAAATAGTGAAGCAAAGAACGAAGTGAATATTTTAGTATTGGGCTCGGGGTCTTCTTTTCACAATATGCAGGGCTTTTTTGATAGCTCCGGTGAGGCAATGCGAAAAGCAACGCGCTTTAATAACTGGCTTCAGACAACTATGCAGACAAGTGCCTACAGCGAGAATGAACGCAAAGCTCGTCTTGTTGAATGGTACAGCGCGCCGGATGCGCGATACGCCCATCCTAGAGAAGAGCACCTTCTTCCACTCCATGTTTGCTATGGTGTTAATAACAGAGCAGCTGATAAAGCTCTGTCTTTAACGCTTCTAACCAAACCTGCAAGCATGTTTGTGTGGTGTGATTGACCAGTGCTTCACATTACCGCGTCAGTGCAATACCTGACTGAATAAAGCCTGCGTTAAACGAGAGCAATTAAATTTTGAACACTTTGATTATCAATTGGTCGTTTGAGTAAAAATGTTAAAATTAGTGCTTTACAGTCCCACATAAATCATTAAGATACGCAGCACTTCAGGAGAGTTGGCAGAGCCCGGTTTAATGCACCTGACTTGAAATCAGACGTGGGGTCAAACCCACCGGGGGTTCGAATCCCTCACTCTCCGCCATATTATGAAAACCCGCACATTGTTGCGGGTTTTTTTATGCCCGTCTTCCACGTTAGACTTTCGTATAAGACCACAGTCGCATTGTTACATTCCGTTCACATGTTTAGGCTTGCGCTTTTCTTCGCGCAATCTAAAGGTGTTATGTGTCACAAGAAAGTTCTTCTTATCAAAATCTTCACAAACCGAGCAGTAGTTTTAAATCAAGAGACGAATATTTAAATCACGAACTTCAAATACTTTCTCCAAAACGTTGGCGGTTGAACCTGCCTGGTAAAGACTACCGCGTTGAGTGGGAAGACTTCGTGCCAGGCATGGCGGCGACCATAGGAAAAATCGTTATGGTTGCCGCCGTAGTAGGTGCATTCGCAGCACCGCTAGGGCTATCTCCTGAGGTTGTTATTGAAAACGTGCGCTTTGAATTACTCATTGCAGCAGTCTTGTTCGTTGTTCTGATTTCCGGTTTCCTAAACCCGTCAGCTAATTTAGCAGGTACACACGGCCCCTTACTGCCCTTAGTACCTCTTATTGTTGCATCTGGCGGCCATCCCATGGCGCTCGGTCTGCTCATTGGACTATTTGGTTTTATTTTAGGAGTAACGAAGGGCGGCAGTGTGCTTGCTAGGCTAACCAGTAACGGTGTATGCGGTGGGCTGCTGTTGTACTTAGGGTTTATAGGCATTACAGGCCAGGTGAAGAAACTCTTTGCGTGGGCAGAAAGCTTCGATATGGCTTACTTAGCCTTCGTGGTGATCATTGCCACTATTTTAATGTATGCATGGCTAGAGCATATTCAAAAGCGCTGGCTAGCCATTCCGCTTGGTGCGGTGATGGCGGCGGTCATTGCGTTTTCCTTCGGTGCGCCATTTGAGTTCACAACGTCGCCGGGTATGCCTAACTTGAACCCTGCTTATTGGTGGGGGGAAGACACAGGTTGGAAACTAGGCCTGCCAGACTGGTCACATTTCATTGCTGTGCTGCCTTTTGCTGTGCTGGCTGTGTCTATGTGGTCGCCAGATTTCTTAGGTCATCAAGTCTTTCAAAAGCTTAGCTACCCTAAAAAAAGTGAACGAGCGCACATGAATATAGATGACACCATGATTGCTGCATCTAGTCGTCAGGCAGTGGGAAGCCTACTGGGAGGGGGGAATATCTCATCTTCGTGGGGTACCTACATTATTCCGGCTTCTATCGCGCGCAGACCCATACCCGGTGGTGCATTAGTTACTGGCTTTTTATGCGTTGTAGCGGCACTTTGGGGTTACCCCATGGATCTAGCAATTTGGCCGCCAGTGCTTTGCGTAGCGCTTATTGTTGGGGTCTTTCTGCCGCTAATGGAAGCCGGTATGCAAATGACGCGTGAAGGTAAAACGACGCAATCTGCCGCATTGGTAGTGATCTCCTCTGTATTAGTTAATCCAGTATTCGGATGGTCTTTTACCATGCTTTTGGATAATTTGGGGCTCGTTGGGTGCAAAGATAGAGCTGGAGAGCTCGGCAAAGCAGGGCGCTGGCTAATTCCAGGAATTACGTTTTTGGTGTTATGTACCGTTATGGCACTAATTGGTATGTTCCCGGGAGTGCCCGCGATTATGGAAACCTTCAGAATGTGATGAGGGCTTTAGGGTAAGGTTACTCCTTTAAAGTTTAAGTCACTGAAACCAGATAGTCTATTACGCGAACGGCGTCGGAGGTGTTTCTCCACGCCGTTTTTATTTAATTTATTATGCTGATATCACTCATCCACTGAAGTTACGTTTTTACCACATAAATTAAGCGTTACGCGTACCGCGATTTACTTGTCCCAGTAGGGCGTACTTTCAAAATAGCTTGATAAAAAGTCAATGAAAACCCTTAGCTTATTAGAAATGAGCTTACG
>NZ_JAFLMX010000041.1:0-27438 GCF_017849675.1 Alteromonas sp. AO-Serp | reverse complement strand
ACCGTCTTTGCATGCTTAGCGGCATTTGCAGTGGGCACAGTATGTTGGCTCATTTTAAACATCGCCATTGGCGCTATACTTCACAGTGTGGGCGTTAGTTATGTGGTAGTTCCACTCATGTTGTTGGTGTTCAACAGCATTGCGGCCTTTTGTTTATTTAAGCTTGCACAAAATGCATTCAATTACCTGAGCTTTAGCAGACTCATACAAACGTGGCGACGGGTTTTCGGATAGTGAAAATGCTTACCATTGCGTAAAAAGCCACCGCCAATAGTGAGGAAAAGCGATGAACATTTTTTTAAAATCGAATATGAAAGATATAGCACAGAAAGAGCATGCTTATTTTTCGCAAAAACATCATGCAGATGTTGCACTTACACAAGCAAAGAGGCAATGTAAACTGATGATGGGAAAGCCTGAAACGTTGCTTGGCATCGCAACCCTTGGCGCATACAAGGGTGCGGTAGATGCAAAACCCAAAGCAAAACGCAATCAAGCCCTAATGGCAATAAGTAGGACTGCGCTATTGTCGTTATTTCAATGATCACAGTATTAAGGAATATGTGAGATGAACAACAAAAAAAATATGAAGAAAAGTCGTTTGACGCTTGCCTGTGTTGGTGTGGCGTTTAGCCTTGCAATAGTAGGTTGTTCATCGACCCCTGTAGCAGCCCCTACCCCTTATAAGTCAGCGAGTTCCAAAGCTGCCTACGGCTATTCGAGCGAAAAAATTTCTGAGAACGAATACAAGGTTCTTTTTAAGGCAACAGACAAGACTCCTGCTGATAAAGTACAGCAATATGCCCTTTACAGAGCAGCGGAAATTGCTGAAAAGCAAGGCTTTACCTATTTAGCTATTGTTAAAACCAACGTGGATAAAAAGCCAGTTGTTGCGCGAGAAGTTATAGCGAACAAGGAAGAGCCCGTGGCATTTCAAACAGACAGGCAGTGCACTATGTCAGGCTGCGATGAAGTGGCACAGCCTATGGCCGTCCCAAGCTCAAACGACGTTGTGAAAACTCAAATTAACGACATCTACTTTACTATTGATGTAATGATGGCGAATGATAAAACGCGTCTAGGTAAAAATTCTTTTACTGTCTTAGAGGTACTATCAGAGCCTCTTGAGCCAAAAAATGGCAACTAGCTGAGCGTTTTGCCGCTCACTAATGCTCTGAAACATCAGTTTTAATAGAAATGCTTTTCAGGCCCTAGTTGCAGTTATTGAAAAGCATCGCTCAAACACATGAGCAAAACCGTAATGTGTTTTAAAGCCAACAACCTGTGCACTAGTCTTTATTACTTTTCTGTTGTGGCTAACAGACCACTGGCTAACTGCATTCTTCACTTTTCTACAAACTTGACCAGTGTCATATTCGTTTCTTCTTGAAAAAGTCGATGACACTGCTGCTATCACGGCCCTTTTCTCTAATTTATAGCTGTTATCCATTCTCCTGAAGTGCTTCCTGGATTTTTAATGGCCCGTTAATCTTCTATTAATGTTGTACAAAAGTCTCCGTCATCATAGCTAGCTATCATTAAACCCATGAACTGCAGAGCAGATTTATAAACCTCTAGCAACAACGTTGTAGCGGTACTGCTCTAAGCAATTGAATCAGGTAATAGCACATATTTATTTTGCAAATGACTAAGGAGTCAGGCGATGAGAAAGCTAAGCACGTTAATGACAAAAACTACTCTTGTAGCAGCTACAGCTATGTTGGTGACTGGTTGCAGTGCAGTGGCAAAACCGCAGATGGAGCATTCAGCTAGTTCGAATGTTCCGGCGTTAAAAGCTAAAGCACTCGACAACGCATTACTTTATTCCGACGAATGTATTACTGAGCGAGAAGTGGTAACGGCACAAAAGATGTGGGGCGACGGCATAGTGCGAATTGGTGCAGTATTTAGCAATGATGGTGATTACTCTGGCGAAGCCGCAGATTTCATCCAAGCTATGTATGGTTACGATTTAAGCAGCGTACTGTTTAAACCAACGCTTGCAGCTAACGACCAGTTCCGTTCAAGCTTCGATGCTGCGCTTTCATACTTTGTTGGCGGTAATGACGCTTACGAAGAGGACAAAGGCTTTGCTATAAAGCCATACACAAATGTGAAATTCGATAATGTGGGTATTATCAACAACAGCTGTCGCATGGCCGTGGCGATGGGCAACTACTTCTTTACCGATACAAAAGGTGGCGAAACGAAGGTGGAATACACGTTTGCCTATGTCAAAGATAGTGACGGCGACCTGCGTATTGTTGCTCACCAATCTTCGTTACCTTACAACCCAAACGGTAACTAAATAGGCCATTGCCCCTCCATTCTTAGGAAGTGTGAGGGGCGAAACACTCTCCCTTTGCAGGCAAGGCGTCCCTTCTCTTTCGCTTTGCCTCTTTTTTATTTTCAACGAGAAAAACTATGTGCGCAAAACGAATTATGACGCGTTGCGTCTTACTACTTGTGATGGCGATGACAGCCGGCGTTAAGTCACACGCCGAGTCAGATTTTCAATCTTGGAACGCCCTCGCACTCACTGGAGATGCCGATGATAAAAGTAAATGGCAATTTTGGTTTGACGGTCATTTACGCTTTAAAGACGACGCATCTCGCCTAGGCGTTTCTATCGTTCGTCCCGGTGTCGGCTACAAACTTTCAAGCGATACGACCTTGTGGCTGGGTGTTGCAAGAGTAACGATAGACTCAGACAACGGTTCAATTGAAGAAGACAGGGTGTGGCAGCAAGCCACGTATTCATTAAGCAAATTTATGGGCGGTACCATTTCAGGTAGAAGTCGTTTGGAGCAGCGATTCAGGAGCGATGAAGGCGGTGATACAGGCTATCGGTTTAGACAATTTATACGGTGGTCGAAACCTTTAAATGAGCAATGGTCAATGGTCGTGTGGGACGAGGTATTTTTGGGTTTGAACGACACAGACTGGGGCCAAAATAGCGGGTTTGATCAAAATAGACTTTACGTGGGACCGGCCTATCACCTCAACAAGAAATGGCGCGTCGAGATGGGATACTTACATAATCATATTGCGTCGCGAGGCGCCAATTCAGACGCCATAACAAACCACAACCTTGCTCTCACGTTCTTCGGAAGCTGGTAAGGATCAAAGAATACCCCCAGCCAAAGGCCCTTAACACACAAAGAGTAAAGTTGGGTGACTAGGGCCTTACTCAATCATGTAAAAAATGCATTCGTACGTGTAATCGTGACGTTAATTGCCTGCAGATACGGCCTGACAACCAGAGAAAAATTAAATTATATCAATATATTTCAATAACTTAAAAAACAGGCACAAAGATAGCATTAGTTAAAGTGAAAGTAACGGAAGCAATACGAGGATTTAGTTATGTTAGGTTGGGCAATCACATTTTTTATCATCGCCATTATTGCAGCAGTTTTTGGTTTTGGAGGCATCGCAGGTGCAGCAACAGGTATCGCACAGTTTCTTTTCTTTGTGTTTATCGCGTTGCTCGTAATCTCACTTATCGCAAATGCGTTACGTGGTAGAGCACCAAGAGCCTAAGAGTTAGAAGTATTTTAATAGGAAAAAGGAGTAAGGATATGTTTTCATTTAAAAACTTATCAAAGGTACTAGTAGCATCAGCATTTGCACTATCACTAGCAGCTTGCGGTGACGGTGAAGCGGAAGACGCAGGCGAAGAGCTAGACGAAATTGTTACCGATGCAGGTAATGCCGTTGAAGACGCTTGTGAAGATGTGAAAGAAGGCGTAGACGCTGAAGATAAAGACTGTTAATCACGTTTTTATCAAAAAAGGGCCAGACAATTGTCTGGCCCTTTTCGTGTTTACAGTCGACGTGGTTTGACCTAACTGGTTAGTTAAGACACTTCTTCACCACCTAACTCACGAGCAAGATCGTCTAGTGTAGATAGCGTCGAATCAAATTCACCTACGCCGTAACGGTATTTTACACTCACGTGATGATCCGTACGCCCGAACTTCACTCTTAACCCTTCTGCGTCAATATGCTTCACGGTATTCAAAAAGCGATAGGCAGACATTTCTGTTTCAAATTGAAACTCAACACTGTTTTCCATTTAGGCTTTCCGTTTAAGCAACAATTTCAGGATGAGTATCAATAACTGAAACAACTCGTTGCAGCAAATGGTTATCTTCTTCGCTTATCGAGTCGTATGATAACCAGTCAGCAAGAATGTCGGGAGCTGTTGCCGCTTCGCCTTGTTCCAACTTAGATGTCATCATTTGTAGCTGTACGCTAGAGCGTATAGATGCGTCTGCATCTGGGCTTGGCATACCAGTTGCGACTTCTAATGCTACCGTTAACCATCGTCTATCGTGCTGAGTTGTTTTATTTCCAGTTGACTGACCCAATACGCTTGACCAACGCTTCCCTAACGTTTCCGCTAGAGATTGCTCATCACCACTTCCCTCACCTACACTTAGCTGTAGTAAAGAAATCAGAGCCTGAGCTCGCGCCAATCGGGCTTGAGATTGTGCATTTTTCGCTTGCGCCGCGCGCTTACTTTCAAGTGAATCAATCTTTTTATCTACTTTCGTACGTTGCGCTCTAGGCAAGTCGGTTAACTGAACGCGAACGTCGCTTATTGATTGACTGAACGTTGCATCATCGCTGTTGATGTCAACAGCTTCCACTTGCTTGAGTAGCGAATCTACTAACGCGTTAAATGCATTATTCTGTACTTTCCGCTCGGCTTTTAAACGTTCAAATACGGTGTCATTGGCAGCCTTAAATTCTGCCCACAACTTACTCTCTTCACGTTTACCTGCATGCCCTACTTGCTTCCACTGGCTTTGCAATTGCTGAGCCTTGTCGGCAGCGCCAGCGACATCTTCTTCCGTAGCAAGTTGACAAGCTTGGGTGACTAACGCGCGCTTTTGGGCTTGGTTGTCACTTTGCCATTGATTTACTTTAGCCTGAATGGGCGATGATACCGCCTTCCATTCTTGCTTCAGCTGTTCATAAATTTCACGTTCAACCTGACCTGCAGCGTGCCACTGTTTAGACACTCTATCGAAAACTTTCACTAGCTCGGCTTCCGGCATGTTAATGTCCATTGCCTTAACCGTAGCGATAATCGACATGCGCTGTTCACGCGCAGCAGCCCGCTGTGCATCTAACTTCGCGTAATGCGCTCTACAAGGCTCGAAGGCCTTTTCAAGTGCATCATCGAATTGCTGCTGTAACAACGCGTCATCACTACTTTCTTCACTCGTTGACGATGACGGTGTTAGTGATAACCATTGCTTACGAAGATACTTAATGGCCTCACTTCTTTGCTTAATATTTTCTGCGTCAGCGCTGGCTAATGCTTTTGCTTCTTCTACAAGAGCGGGTTTGCGCGGCGCAGCAAGGTAATCCTGCCATCCTTCTAAGCGCGACACATCACCAGCGGTTTTTTCAAAACGTTTCTCTACATACTTTTTCGCTGAACCAGGAAGCGCAGCATAACTTTCCTGAAGCTTTGCAAATTTTGAAATAGCAACGCGGAATTTACCCTGAGCAATTAAGTTATCGATAACGCTAATGTGTTTTCTAATGTGTTTTACTTGCTCATTTTCTTTGGATTTTTGAGCACGCTCTTTGGCATTTACACTGCTTGTCGCTGCGTTGAAACGTTTAGACAACGCCTTAGGAATGGCATCGATTTCGCGACTAAGCGCTTTATACGCTTGACGTGCTTCGTCAAACTCCGCTTTAAGAGCCACTACACTACTGCTTTGTAATGCGTCGCCACCATTTACCTGACTCAAATCCTCAGTCGATGCGCTAGTTTCTTCAACGCTCACATCACGGGTATCTTTGTCCGACTCGCTATCGCTTGCCGAAACGATCTTTGCGGCAATGTCTTCGAGCGACTGAAGTTTTATCAGTAGCTTTTGGCCGTATTGCTGCTGCATAGAGAAGCGATCAAGCTGCTCGTTTAGTTCGTCGACAGAGCGCTTAATCTGTGTAATTCGCTTATCAGTTGCAGATTCATCATCGAGACGCGCTAGCTGTTCGAGCGTTGCTTCAACACCGCGCACGCTTTCATTAACCGTAGCAACATCAGCAAGCGTCGCTTCACAAAGCCTGTTATTGTACAACCAAGCTACCTGCTCCTTGGCATAAGTAAGCTGCTGTTCGCACAATGCTCTGGTATTAGCACGTTGCGACGCTTGTTGCTTCTCTTCCCATGCTGGGCGGATACGGCTTAAATATCGCTCGAGCTGCTCACCTATACGCGCGCGCTTTTCTTCATAATCAGCGCGTTCTTCTGAAGTGAGTAAGTCAATTTGAGCAAACAGCCCAGTCAATTCGCTCTCAAGTTCGTTGCGCTTTTCATCAATGGTTTCTACATCTGATTTGTCGAGTAAAGCCTGATATTTTGAAAGTCCCAGAGTGAGCTGCTTTTTAAGCTCCACTGGGCGTTTTGCAGCCTCTTTGATAGCATTGATCCGCGCATTAATTTGCGTAACAAGCGCATCATCTGACACTTTCTTAGCAAGCTTTTGCAGATCTGATACGTCTGAATGTGCGTTGACTAGTTGAGTCTGCAGTTGGGGACTTGCGCCTTCTAAAAAGACAAACTGGGTAAAAGATGGCTTCGCTACTTTTTCGATTAGCGCGTTAGCTAGCGCATCATCTTGTAAGAGCATAGGCTCTTTCTTCAACATTTGCGGTACTAACTGTACTACCAAATCGGCGTTGGCTGTTTCAGTTAAAAAAGAGAATATCTCTTGGCGGGAGAGTGTGACATCCCCCTCGCCTAACAAAGCGGCGTTTACCTTTTTCTCCGCCGCTTTTTTAACGCGAGACTGCTTGGCAATTTGTGACATTTTAAGCCACAGCACAAAGCTATTAAGCTTTTCGAGTGCTGCTAAACTGACATTTGCATCTTCGTCATTAAATGCCAGTTCGTGAAGAATTGTTTTTTCCTGTGCCTTTTCGGGAGAGAGACTCTCGATTGCCTGCATCCGTTTTTCAGGCTTTGGGCTTTGGTGTGAAGGCGCAAATATACGACTAAATATCATCCTGTTTAAACCGCGCTATTGTATTATTATCATCCTGCTCATCGCGTAACGAGCGTTTAAAGTCGGCTTTACTTTTATGTACAATTTCGCCGCTTTCACCTACTGTCATATGCTCAGAGGACTTTTCTATTTTTGCTTGATACAGCATAACAGCCTGCATACTGCTTGCTTTTTGCTCTTCGTTTAAAGGCGTGCCATCTGGCCACTTACCTGTTTCAACAGCCTGACGCAGACGCTCGTAAATCTCCGGCGTCATGCTGGCTAAAAGTGCTTCTATATTCATTTAGGAAAAACGCTTTATGTAAACAATACGCGCGCGGTTTACTAAGTACCAAACAAAGCCAACCACTGCGCCCAAAATAGCTAAATTATGTTGCAAATCACCTGGGCGTGTTCCGCCCCAATACATGAAGCCAAAACTCGCAACGAATATCAGCATAGCAAGAAGGGATTGGTTCTGGATACTGGCTAACTTTTTAAATCTTTGTAAGCTTTGTTTGCGCTCTATATCTTCAGAGGTCGCATCACCGATTTTAAAGTCACAGTGAGGACACGTCTTCGCTTTGTCAGACGTTTTTTTGTTACACGAAGGACAGTCAACTAATGCCATATGTTGCTCCTGTTTATTGGGTGCGAAATGGAAATGCGCAACTCGCTATTGAGCGAAGACGCATTTATACGCGGATGGGTATCATACTTAAGTTCATCACAACAATGAAGTCGATTCTGTGGATTAACCTTATCGCCATAAAACAAAAATGCGCAGGGTGTTAACTTTTATACAAAGTTCACCGCTGCGCATTTTTACCTGATAGCCAAGTTGCATTTCCCTTCAGGGAAACTCAAGAGGGGGCGATGCTTTAGGAAATACTCACCCTATTTTTTATGTCGATACCAGTAGTCGTTAACCGTTTCTTTCATCTCTTTGCAAAGCAACATGATGCCGAACAAGTTTGGCAAGGTCATTACCACGATAGCCACAGCTGAAAGTGCCCAAACTAATGTGGTGTCAGAGAATGCAGCCCAAACGAAACCGGCGACGTAGATGACGCGATACGGCATTACGGAACGAGGACCGAACAAATATGTCATAGCGCGATCACCATAATATGACCAAGCGATTGCGGTTGAGAACGCAAACAGCATAAGCCCAATTGACACGATATATTGACCGAAATCGCCAAAGAAACCGCGAGTAAAGGCAATGGTGGTGAGCGCTGCCGAGTGAACCAGTGACTTACCGCTTACTTCAAGGTTCTCTTTAACCGGCTTTCCGTCAACAATCTTAAGCGTGCCAGTAAACAAGTCTTCACTACCTACTGCATACTTCACGTCTTCTGCTACAGACCTAGCGTTAAGCAGTGTAAAACCATCGCTTACAGCCGTGCCGTTAACAACGGTAATTGAGCCAGTATAAGGCTGTACATTGCTACCTTCAATTTCATTCAAGTAACCATATAGTTTGTTTACGTCATCCTGATTCGAGTCGTCGTATTGACCTGCAACAAAGTACATGTCTGAACGATCGAAGACGTTTTCGTGTTTTTCTTTCCACACGCCAGACGACAAAATAACCAAACCCGTTACGGTACAAATTAGAATAGTGTCGATAAAGGGTTCAAGCAGTGACACCATACCTTCTGAAGCAGGCTCTTTCGTTTTTGCTGCTGCGTGAGCGATAGGTGCAGAGCCTTGACCCGCTTCGTTTGAAAACAAGCCTCGGTTAACCCCACGGTTAAACGCATAAGCTAACGAAGCTCCCAAGAAACCACCTGCGGCAGCTGAACCAGTAAACGCATCACCGATAACTGCGGCAAACGAAGGCCCTATGTTGTCAAGATTAGCGAAAATAACCGCTAGCGCACCGATGAGGTAGATAACAGCCATAACTGGAACAACACGCGCTGTAAACGCGGCAATGCGTTGGATACCACCAAGAATTACCAAGGCTAGAAGAATACCCAGTACACTACCTACCATCCAAGGCTCGAAGCCAAATGTTGCTTCGATACTTTGCGCGATACCATTACTTTGAGGAAGGTTTCCGGTACCAAATGAGCTGACTACCGTAGCAACAGCAAATGCAACCGCTAACCACTTCATGTTTAGGCGACGGTCCATGTAATACATAGGGCCACCGGCCATGGTGCCGTCTTCTGTCTTTACGCGATATTTGTGCGACAGAGTAACTTCAACGAATTTTGTAGTCATACCTAAAAAGGCGGTTACCCACATCCAAAATAGTGCAGCGGGGCCACCAAGGAAAATAGCGAATGCAACACCTGAGATGTTACCTGTACCTACGGTACCAGACAGTGCGGTAGTTAGCGCGCGAAAATGGGTGGTGTCGCCTGGATCGCTTTCTTTATCAAACTTACCGGTAACAACCTGCCAAGCATGTTTAAAGAAACGAATTTGCGGAAATTTAAGATAAACCGTAAAGAAAAGACCTACGCCTAACAGTACATAAGGAAACCAGAACGCGCCTCCTAAGAATCCATCGAGCATAGTTAGAAAACCATATAACCCTTCCAACGTTATTCCCCTTTTTTATTATGTTTAATTGTTGTTTTATTTTAATAATTAAAAGGCCTCTTTTTGTCGAGGCCTTTTTGCGGAAACTTTCGCTTCCTTATTTTTATTTTATTGCTCTGATGCTTTTAGCTTTTTAACAACTGCATTCACACCAATAAGTAAATCTTCACCTAATTGACGGCTACGCTGTACCGACCAACCGTAGATATCGTCCGGTACATCTGCATTGTCTTTAAATGGCATTTCCACCGTATATGCCATACATTTGAATTTCTCGCCCACCGCATTTGACGCTAAGGTTAAATTAGCCTTGCCTGGCTCATCTTTATCGTAACCAAATTCATCTTGAAACTCTGGCGTAGCGTTCAACAGCGCATCTTTAAACGTATTTTCAAGCATTTTGATGCTGTCATTGTAGCTAGGGTTACCCTCACTTCCTGCGACAAAGTTGTACGGCAATGCCTCATCACCGTGCAAATCAAGATACATGTCTACACCAATTTCGCTCATTGCATTCAGTACGTAAAGTACTTCTGGGCTTTTTTCTTGCGAAGGCGTTGCCCACTCACGGTTTAGATTGGTTCCTACAGCGTTGGTACGCAGATGACCGCGTGCGCTGCCGTCTGGGTTCATGTTTGGCACAATGTAGAAAACAGCATTATCAAGCAACTGTCGCGCCAAACCATCTTGCTCGTCGAGCAGACGATAAATAATACCTTCGGCACACCACTCGGCCATGGTTTCGCCAGGGTGTTGACGTGCCGTGATCCAGACTTTTTTCTTTTCTGGTGTTTCTTCACCGATAACCAGCATAGACATATCACGGCCATCAAGGGTAAGGCCTAGGAATTTGTGCTCGCACAGTAGTGACATCTGCGCGTCGTGTACAAGGTCAAGGTGACGTTCGTAGCTAAAAGGAATGAAATACGCGAAGTACACACTTGGCTGTTCTAGCGTTAGTGAGAACGTAAGATTGTCACCGTCAAATTCGCTAGGAATTCTAAACCAAGTTTGACGGTCGTAAGACGCTAGAACGTTATATCCCTTCCAACCTTCTGGATACGCTGACTTAGCCAGATTACCAATCGTCATTGTGTGAGTTACAAAAGTTTCGCCCACTAAACGAAAATGGAACCACTGAGCAAATTCAGATTGGTTGTCGTTGGGAATGGTTAGACGGATATCGTCTGGTGATTGTGCGCTAACAACTTCAATGTTACCGCTGTCGAATTGACTGGAAATATGCATAGACTGTCGTTTTCCTCATTATTTGAGCGCTAATTTAGCATAGACGTAAACACAAATTCCACGCACACAGCGGGTTTTGTACTATCGAAAGTATACAAAATGTTTACACCATCAAAAAACCGACCACTTAGGTCGGTTTTTTATACAGTTAATTAAACTGCGTGTTGCTTAAAGCGGCAACGTAGGGAAACTAAGCCCTGCCATATCACGAACTACACGTAGTACCTGACAGCTGTAACCAAACTCGTTGTCATACCACACGTATAGTGTCAGGCGGTTATCTGCGGCGATGGTCGCCTGAGAGTCAACCACAGACGCAGCGCGAGAGCCGACTAAGTCTGTTGACACAATCTCTTTACTTGCCGTGTAGTCAATTTGGTGTTGAAGCTTTGAGAACAACGCGGTATCGCGCAAGAACTCGTTAACTGCAATACGATCCACTGGTGTTTTAAGATTTAGGTTCAAAATCGCTAGCGACACATTAGGTGTAGGTACGCGGATAGCATTACCGGTAAGTTTACCTGCCAGTTTTGGGTACGCTTTGGCAACGGCTTTCGCAGCGCCCGTTTCGGTAATAACCATATTAAGTGGCGCACTACGTCCACGACGATCACCTTTGTGGTAGTTATCGATAAGGTTTTGGTCGTTAGTGTAAGAGTGAACGGTTTCAACGTGACCGTTTTCAATGCCATACTCTTCGTCTAGCGCTTTAAGTACCGGCGTTATTGCGTTAGTCGTACAGCTTGCAGCAGACACAATTGTATCTTCTGGTGTTACTTCTTCGTCATTTACACCGTGTACGATGTTCTTGATGTCACCTTTACCCGGGGCAGTAAGGATAGCTTTCGCTGCCCCCTTAGCTTTAAGGTGTAGGCCAAGGCCATCGCGGTCACGCCAGATACCCGTGTTGTCTACGATGATAGCGTTATCGATACCATATTGCGTGTAATCCACTTCATCTGGGCTGTTGGCATAAATGACTTGAATGTATGAACCGTTTGCTTTTAGCGCGTTACGCTCGTGGTCAACTGTGATGCTGCCGTTGAACGGCCCATGCACTGAATCGCGGCGCAGTAAGCTTGCGCGTTTTTCTAGGTCGCCATCGCGCCCGCCACGAACCACAATGGCACGTAAGCGAAGCTTATTGTTTTTACCTTGGCGTTCAATAAGCAAGCGAGCAAGTAAACGACCTATACGGCCAAAACCATATAGTACAACGTCCTGAGGTTTCTGATCGTCCTCTTTATCGGCAACGTCGTTTAGTTTTTCGTTAAGGTAGGCCGTAAGGTCGTTGTTGTCGACCGCAGAACCGTAGTGAAAATCAAAAGCCAATTTACCAATATCAATTTGTGCAGGAGCAAGCTTCATGTTGCTCAAGGCTTCTAAGATTGGATAGCTTTCGCGTAGGCGTAGCTTAATACCTTCGTGCAGACGCACTTTACGGTGCGCTTTGATAACATCAATAGCACTAGCGTTCAGTAGCGAGCGTCCATAAACCGAAATTTCAACTGCCTTATTGCGATACAATTTACCAATAAGGGGCAACATCATTTCTGCGTATTCCTGACGCTCTTGCCAGCTGCTTTGTAATTCCTGCTCAAACTGTTGATTCATGCTTCTGCCTTCATCGATATTAATTTAACGGTGTTGTCATTGTTGTATGCGCAGCCAATTTTTTTGTGGCACAAACACGTACAACTAATCCTAATTACGCGTCAGCTTTTTATTATTTTTAGGGTACACTAGGTGAGTTTTCGCCTGACGGTGACGAGCAGTATCTTAAATAAACAAGCAAGGAAGACCAAATTGTTGATAAGTTTCAAAACCTCTATGAAAACTCGTATAACAGAGAGTTTATTTAGTAAGTTTCCAACAAAAGGTTATGTAACGACGGTGTGGCTGGCAGCAGCGACAACACTGACGGGTTGTGGCGATCTTTTTGAACCTACTATCAGTGAAATTTGTGAATCTCACAGCGAGATTTGCTTAGATTTGAGTTTGGATGCCCGTTGTCGCGGCGAGCGAGCTGAGATTATTCGCTTGCGTTACTACAATCAAGATTCAAAAGACGACGCTTACAAGTACCCTCTCCTTCTGAACTTCGAAGAGTATCTAACCTGCGTCGAAGAAGTGCAGCATATCGAACACATTAAACGTAAAGGCAAGGAAGCGACACGGCTAAAAGGCGTTATTACTGCTCAGCGTGAAATTAAACGCCTAAGCCGCGAGACGAAAGACTCCCTTGATCCTTACCTTTCTTACTATCATTGGACACGATATAACGACAAAGAGGCTTTTCATCGCTTTGAGCGCTACGCTGCCAGCAACCGTGTAAGCGAGCCAAAGCTACTGGTCGCACTGGCCTCTGTTCAGATTAAAACAGACCAAAAGCGTACTATTGAAACCTTATATCGCGCGCTAAGTTTATATACAGATAGCGACGACATTGATGTCAGTATTTTCTACTCTCTTGCTTCAATGGGAATGGATATGGACAACTATCGCCTTGCCTATGTTTGGTATGGTGTGGCTGAAGCCTTCGATGAGAGACTTAACGACACTCAGCGTGTTCAACTTGGACAACGCTATGCCCTTCCAGTAGGCATTCTAGATAACATTGTTGATGAAATAGTCAGTAATTTGAATAGCGCGACCTTCAACGCAGATTCATTGAAACTGGATAAGCTCTGATTTTTTGAAACTCAATTACACAATTTCATTGGTAAATAATTAAAAAAACCGCCATTTATGGGCGGTTTTTTATGATTGGATCTCTCGACTTCCCACGTGAGGTCAAAATTTAATCAGATGTTTACCTTAATCAAGCGCTCACCTAGGGCTTTTTAACCTTTAATTTGTGTATCATCTTCGCCTTTAAAGGTCATAGATAGCGAATTTACGCAGTAGCGTTGACCCGTTGGCGCAGGACCATCTGGAAATACATGGCCTAAGTGCGAGCCACACTGCTTACAAAAAATCTCAACCCTACGCATACCGTGACTCAAGTCTTCTCTGTAATCTACATTACCGTCATCAAGCTGCTTATAGAAAGAAGGCCATCCACAACCAGCATCAAATTTAGTATCTGAGGGGAAAAGTGGCGCTTCGCAGCACTTACACACGTACAATCCATCTCGCTGCTCGTCTAGCAATACTCCAGTGAAAGGTCGCTCAGTACCCGCTTCGCGGCATACATAATATTCCTCGTCAGTGAGCTCAGTTTTCCAGTCTTTTTTAGCTACTGATGCGTTTGCTTTTTCATCTGTCGACATAACTTACCTCTTAAAACAAAAAAGGTGTATTTGAAAACAAATACACCTTTCGATAGTTTACGCTCAATTATGAGCGCGTGTAACACTATTTAGTTCATACTATTTTTTGATAGCGGTTTGCGGACGTGCAGGATCACTCCACTCGATGTGATACTTTTTACCTGCTGGCTTATCTACACGCTGATAAGTATGTGCGCCAAAATAATCGCGCTGGCCTTGCAGCAAATTAGCAGGTAGCACGGCTGTGCGATACGAATCGTAATAGCTTAGCGCCGACATCATTGCAGGGCAAGGCACGCCAGCCAGTGTCGCCTGTGCAATTGACTCACGCCAGTCAGCTTGATACTGCGTAATTTGTTCCGCAAAGAACGGGTCCAATAGCAAGTTGGCTAAGTCTTCGTTATTCTCGTAAGCCTGAGAAATAGACTGAAGAAATACGGCGCGAATAATACAGCCTGCACGCCATATTTTCGCTATTTCACCAAACTCCAGTGTCCAGCCGTGTTCTTTGCCTGCCATAGCCATTAACTGGAAGCCCTGTGCGTACGCACAGATTTTAGAGCAATAAAGCGCTTGCTCTAGCTTGTTAATGATCGACATTTTCTCATCATCGCTGAACGATGGCGCATCAGGGCCAGCAAGAACCTTGCTCGCAGCTACACGCTCGTCTTTCAAACTAGAAATACTGCGCGCGAATACCGCAGAAGTGATGGTCTGTGCCGGACTACCTACCTGTAATGCGCTTACTGCAGTCCAAAGGCCTGTACCTTTTTGACCTGCTCTATCTAAGATCACATCAACCAACGGCTGCTGTGTTTCTGGATCCATTTGCTCAAGAACTTCAGCACTAATTTCCATCAGGTAGCTATTCAGCTTGCCTTCGTTCCAGCGACGAAACACCTCTGCTATTTCAGCTGGCGCCATATGTAGCGCTTCGCGCATAACATGGTAAGTTTCGCAGATAAGCTGCATGTCGGCGTATTCGATACCGTTGTGCACCATTTTTACATAGTGCCCGGCTCCAACCGGACCGATGTAGGTCGCACATGGTTCGCCTTCTAACACTGGTTGACCTGGCGTATGGCTTTCTAATGGTTTACCTGTTTCTGGGTCAACCTTTGCAGCAATAGCTTTAAGAACAGGCTCAATGCGTGTCCATGCATAAGGGTTGCCTGAAGGCATAAGAGATGGCCCGAAACGAGCGCCTACTTCACCACCTGACACGGCGGTAGAGAAGAAGATAAATTTACCTTTGTACTGCTCTTCACGTGCTACAGAGTCTGTCCACAAACTGTTGCCAGTATCAACCACGATATCGTCAGCGTGAATTCCGGCGTCAATAAGATGATTGCAAACGTGGTCAACAGGATCGCCAGCAGGCACAGAGATAATAATAAGATGCGGGGCTTTTAACTTGCTTAAAAGCTCGGTGTAAGAACTGCAGCCTTCAACACGAGGCTCAGTATTTTCAGCTCTTTCGCTTGCGTCTTTGGCAAGAATAGACTCAACTTTGTTTTGGTCTAAATCGAAACACGCTACACGATAGCCATGGTCCACTAGGTTCATGGTTAGGTTACTACCCATCACCCCTAAACCGATAAAACCAATATCACACGACTTGTCTTCGTGCGAATTACCACCTTTCTTTTGCATAGGAACACCCTCACATTTCAGATGGCTGCGCATGATACCACCTGAAAGAATAAAGAACAGTCTAAGCTAACAATTTAGTGCGCAGTGGTGTAATTGTCACCAGCGGTAAACATTAACGGGTTTTGTAAGCTAGTTTAGCCGAGATTTTGGCACGCATTCAGCACCTGTGTTACGCGCTCTCGCCCATGCTGTATGAAATTCACACAAAGGTAAAGACTCTGTTTCTTATTCAGCTAACGTGCACTGAGTTTAGAGCCGTTTAGCGGTACTCTTAAATTCTTTAAAGGCATCCTTAACCAAGTATAAGGTCGTATTGTAAGCCATTATTCTATCCAGAGAACTGAGAAAAACTGAACAACGTTAGCGATTTGCTGGCCTGTAAAAACACCTTCTGAATGCAAATTGAAGGCTGTTCTTCAAGAGAGCTGTAGCGCGTATCCAAGTGCATGGTCCACCCTCCCCTGGGTATGACAGAAGGTAGGTGAAAACGCACGTCGCTTTCACTTGCATTAACACACAAAAACCAGTGCTCTGGCTTCTGGTCGCCCGTTACACAACCTTTTATTTCCACACCAAACGCTTTGTTATGATGCGCATTCCAGTCTTCAGACGCTTTGTCAGAACCATCGGGCTTATACCAATTTATTTCTTTTACATTTCGTGAGAGCGTAAAAGTATCATCGTGCAGCTTTAGTTCGCTTAACAGTGAAGAGGACTGACGCAAACGGATCACATATTGGCAGAAGCTAAGAAAATCTTGCTTGCGCTTGTTTAATTCCCAATTCATCCAGCTAATAGGATTATCCTGACAATAGGCATTATTATTGCCATTTTGGGTGCGGCTTAATTCATCGCCACCAAGAATATGCGGTGTACCTTGCGAGAAGATCAGCGTTGCAAAGAGATTGCGCTTTTGACGCTCACGCATAGCGAGTATCTGCTCGTCATTCGTTTCCCCTTCAATACCATAATTGGCAGACAGGTTGTGTCCATGGCCATCTCGATTTTCTTCTAAGTTATCGAGATTGTGACGTTCGGCGTAGGTCACCATATCGTGCAGCGTGAACCCATCGTGATATGTCACGTTATTTACCGACGTACTGATATGTCGATGGCCTTTGTGAAATATATCTCGTGAGCCCATTAAACGGGTAGCAAAGTCCGCGGTAACGCCATCGTCTCCACGCCAGAAGGCGCGCACCGTATCGCGGTATTTATCATTCACCTCTAACCATGGAGAAGGAAAGTTACCCACTTGGTAGCCGCCAGGCCCAATATCCCAGGGTTCGGCAAGCAATACCCTCTCTTTTAGAACAGGGTCGCTACTAATGGCTCTCAGCAGCCCAGATTTTTTACTATATTCTTGTGGCTCTCTTCCCAAGCATACTGCTAAATCGAAACGAAAGCCGTCAACGCCAATTACGGATACCCAGTGGCGCATGGCATCTAAAATAAGTCCCATCATAAATGGCTGCGCGGTATTTACCGTGTTACCACAGCCAGAGTGGTTGGAATAAACCAATTCTCCGTTTTTCGTTTGCTCTAATAAGTACGCTTGGTAAGGGCAAAACCCCTTATAAGAAAGAATAGGACCGCCATTGCCTGCCTCTGCTGTATGGTTAAATACCACATCAACAATAACCTCAAGTCCGGCAGTATGATAAGCATCTACCATAGACTTCAGTTCAGCAAGCGCATCTGACACACCGTAGCGTGGTTCAGGTGCAAAGAAGTTAACCGGGTTATATCCCCAATAATTGGTTAAGCCTTTCTCTGTAATAAATGGTTCAGGCATGAATGAACACAACGGCATAAATTGCACCGTGGTTATGCCTAATGCTTTGAGATGCTTGATGACACTCGGATGGGCAGCACCGATAAATTTGCCACGGTGTTCTTTAGGTACATCGGGATGGAGTTTTGTAAGCCCTTTAATATGTGCTTCGTAAACTACTCGCTTGTGTTTCGGTATAACAGGCGCGCTAACATGACTGGGCGCATAGTCATTTTGATCAATTACTATGCACTTGGGGATCATAAACTGAGAGTCGTGTTTGTATTGCCTAGCGTCCCATTTTATTGCGCGACTAATTTTCTTGGCGTAAGGGTCGATTAGCAGTTTGTCGGTGGGTACCGCATGTAACCCTCCCTCACCGCGTTCTACGCGATAACCATAGTATTGTCCTGCGCTAACGCCGCTGTAACGACCGTGCCAAACATCACCAGTTTTCTCAGGCAAAGGATGCTCACTCACCGCCTCTTCTGTGTCACTATTGAAAAAACACAACACGACCGCCTTCGCATCGGGCGCGTATACGGCAAAATTACAACCATCTTGTGTAACTGTTGCGCCAAGTGGATATGCCTTCCCCATTCCACTTTCTACAATTAGTGCGGTGTCTCGAATTTCGTTCACTTCGTTCTCAATTTATCTCTTCACTAGGGCGTGTCGCCCTAGTCGGATTAATCCACATTGGCAACATAAAATACCGTGGCTAGCGGCGGTAACGTGATTTCTGCAGAGTGAGTACGCTCATTCCAAGGTATGGTTTGCGTATTAACAGTAGAAGCAACGTCGTAGCCACTACCCCAATATGCACCATCATCAGTGTTTAGTGCTAGCGTTAGCGTGCATGCATCATCTACGCCTATTCTGAAGTTCTGACGTGGCACAGGCGTAAAATTAGATACCACATATACTTTTTGCTTCGCATCTTTTGACATGCGAACAAATGAAACCACGCTTTGGTCTGCATTATTGTGGTCCAGCCAAGCAAAGCCCCCTGGTTCGTGGTCTTGCTCGTAAAGCGCTGGCGTAGACGTATAGAGGTGGTTGAGCGCCTTATAAAGCGCTTGAATGCCTTTGTGTTTTTCGTAATCGAGCAAGTGCCAGTCTAAACTACTGTCATGGTTCCATTCTCGTGCCTGCGCAAGCTCGTTCCCCATAAAGTTAAGCTTCTTGCCGGGGTGACCGTACATAAAGCCTGCGTAACAACGCAGGTTAGCGGCTTGCTGCCATTCATCGCCAGGCATTTTGTGCAGCATACTGCCTTTGCCGTGTACCACTTCATCGTGCGAGATAGGCAGTACAAAGTTTTCGTCAAACGCGTAAACCATGCTAAAGGTAATATCGCCATGGTGATAGTTGCGATAGGCGGGGTCTTTAGCGATGTAGTGTAATGAGTCGTGCATCCACCCCATGTTCCACTTAAAGCCAAAGCCCAAACCACCATCAAATACTGGGCGAGAAACCTTGGGAAACGACGTTGATTCTTCGGCAATTGTCATGGCGTCTGGGAAGTGCTTGTACACTTCTTCATTCATCCATTTCAGTAAGCTGATGGCTTCGTAGTTTTCGTTGCCACCATCCACATTCGGGATCCACTCTCCGTCATTGCGTGAATAGTCGAGATAAAGCATGGATGCCACTGCATCAACCCTGAGTCCATCAACGTGAAATTTGTCTAGCCAAAACAGTGCGTTTGCAACTAAAAACTGACGAACTGTGTCTTTGCCGAAATCGTAAATGCAAGAATTCCAATCCGGATGCCAACCTTTCCTCGGATCTTCATATTCATAAACACAAGAACCATCAAATCGCGCCAAGCCATGGCCGTCTTCCGGGAAATGTGCAGGTACCCAGTCGATAATTACGCCTATACCTGCTTGGTGAGCCTTATCAACAAAGTATTTAAATTCATCTGGGTTTCCAAATCTACTCGTTGGTGCGAACATTCCCACGGGCTGATAGCCCCACGAACCGTCGAAAGGAAACTCGGAAATAGGCAGCAATTCAACGTGAGTGTAACCCATATCGCTGACGTAGCTTATTAAGTCATCGGCCAGCGCTTTATAAGTAAGATAGCGCGCATCAGTTTCAATACCCGGGCGCTTCCAAGAGCCAAGGTGCACCTCATAAATGCTCATTGGGCTGTTGTATTTATTCCCCTTTCGCTTTTCCATCCATGCACTATCATTCCACTCATAGTTATTGTGGTTGTAAATTTTCGAAGCATGAGAAGGATACTGCTCTGCACTGAAGCCAAGTGGGTCAGCCTTGTGCGGTAGGTCGTGGCCGTGTGCATCTTTAATGTGATACTTGTAGCGCTCTCCCTCTGCGAGTTCTGGCACAAACAGTACCCAGTATCCCATAGAGGTCTTTTCCATAGGATGCGTGCGCCCATCCCACTGATTGAAATCGCCAATGAGCGACACCGTACTCGCATTGGGCGCGAAAACGCAGAACCTGACACCTTTTATCGCATCGCCTTGTGATGAAGTGAGCGTTAAAAGTTGCGCACCCGCTTGCTCGTACAAGTTTGAAGGCTTGCTATCGATATAGTGTACCGCATGATACGCCTGCTCGGAGAATTGATAAGGATCGATATAGCCCTTATCGTCATTCAAGCCTTCGGCGATAACGCGATAAACCTCACCCTGATATTCTTTAGGCAGTGGTGTTTCAAAAAGGCCATTTTTGGAGGTAACGGTTACATTTGCTAGCGCTGCATTCTCCCATTCAATCGTTATCTTGCTGACATTAGGACGCCAAACGCGAAGTACCGACTTCTGCTGATTTTTAACTACACCTAAATGGGAAAACGGCTGAGAACATAATACCTGTTCAAACTGCTGCGCTAATTGCATTCGCTACTCCTAGTAAAAACCCGCATGGCAGCGGGTTGAATTGTGAGCTTAAATGCGTTGTATACATTTAAGCTCTATCAAGTACCGTCTTGGTACTTTATCTTACTCGTTTAAGTTACCCAGGCAACCGCCTATTATCATTTCTTTGATAATGGCAATTAACCCTGACTTGCTTGCTTTCTGGCATGAGTAAGTTTAGACGCCAATTCATTTATATCATGTCTATCGAACATCGACTCGATATTCTCTGTGAGTTTTCTTCGCCAGTTTGGATATTCGTCAAAAGTACCAGGAATATTGACCGGCTTATCCATTTCCAACCAGTCTTCCAATTGCAGGCTCAATAATGCGCTCGAGCCACCTGCCATGTGCACCTGCATACCGTTATTCAGTTCGCGATTCATACCCGTATGATTAACATCGCGGCCTACATTGTCGCCAATTGAACCGTGGCCGTGCAATGTATCTAAAATCGCCTGTTTGTTTTCATGACGATCCGCATAAAGCGTTTGAAGGATTTCTTCTGTTGGATAAAGCCCTATTTCTTTGCCTAGCTCTAAATCTAAACAGTGCCAGTAACCAATCAGCGTTGGCATATCGTGAGTAGTCAACGTTGACATAGACTGAACAGGGTAATGGCTAGGTGAGAAGAAACCGCCGTCTTCCGCTTGTTCGAAGAAAAATACGCGGTATGAGTACACGCCATTATCGGCAAGCTTACTGCGAATTTCTTCTGGTACAGTACCCAAGTCTTCACCAATAACCAGGCTTTGATTGCGGTGACTTTCTAGCGCTAGAATACCGAGTAAATCGTCTACAGGATAATAAACATAGCCGCCATCTTTAGCGTTATCGCCTTTCACAACCCACCATAAACGCAGCAACGCCATGACGTGATCGATACGCAATGAGCCTGACGACGCCATGTTAGACGCAAACAGGTCAATAATGGGCTGGTAACCCTGTTCATACAGCTTACGAGGGTCCATAGGCGGCAACCCCCAGTTCTGGCCTAGTGGGCCCAAGATATCCGGTGGAGCACCTACACTTGCGCCTGTGCAGTATAGGTCTTTGTTACCCCAAATTTCCGCACTTCCTTCACTAACGCCTACCGCCAAGTCGCGATAAAGACCAATGGTCATGCCTGCATCAGTAGCTTTGTTGCTTGCAAGCTCAAGCTGTTGGGCGGCAATCCACTGTAGGAACAAGTAAAATTTGACGTCTTGTTCGTTTGCACTCTTAAACTTAGCCACGGCTGGGTTGTAATAGTCTTTGTAATCTTGTGGGAATACCGGCCATCCCCAGCTGTCTTTACCTTCAGCTTTTAGGTGCGATTGCAAGGCGTCGTACACCGCTAACATATCTAAGCTTTCACCGCCCGCTTCTACGAAGGCTTTAAACGCTTTATTTTGCTTTGTGCTTTTACGAAGGTATTTGGCATCGTAAACATCAAATACTGCTTTAAGCGCAGCCAGTTTCACATGGGCGACTGCCTCGTAGTCTACATGTTCTACGTTACGTGCATGTTCAAGCGTGGCTTTAAACTCATCACTGCTCACTATCGCTTGTACTGATGCATCGTCATAGCCGTCAATAGCAGTCACATCGATATACAAATAATTAAGCCAGCGACGTGAGCTTGGCCCATAAGGCGAGCACGCGTTGGGATTTGCAGGGTAAAGCGCATGAATAGGATTAAGTCCGATAAAGTCTGCACCCACACCAGCGGCTTTTTCAATAAGCAGAGCTAAATCAGAAAAATCACCAATCCCCCAGTTCTTTTCACTGCGTACACAGTAAAGTTGAACGCTCAAGCCCCATATTTTTTTGCCTTCTTTAATTTCGTTTGGCGTGTAGCACGCTTCTGGTGCCACAATTAAGCGAGAACGCGCAAACTCATCGTCATCAGCGCTTAAGGCTACATCGTGATAACCAAGGGGCAAATCCAAAGGCAGTGTTACTACGTATTCATGAAACTCTACATCGTCGATATGCGCCATCGTCGTCATTTCTTGGTCAACTGGCGTAAATTGATGAGTGAGCACGTCACCATTTTCACAGGTGACCGTGAGCGTGTGATCATCGTTCACTAACTCGATAGGCAAACGAACAGCTAAATTAATTTCTTGGGTATTGCGAACCACTTGAACAGGATTTAACGGCGACAACCATACCGACTTTATATCTTGTGTAATTTGTGACTGAATTTTTTCATCACTGCTGGTGTCATAGCCAAGTGTGTTAAGCAGTTTTGCTTTACTTGATTCTGCGATGGTTGCTGGCTTTCCCCATGCGTCGACGTATTGGGTTTCAATTCCCCGCATTTCAACCAGTTGTTGCAGAAGTTGTTGTGTCATGGTGTGTCATTCCTGTTATTCGGTAAAAGACGCAAAGCAAATTAAGCATAGTGCGTCTACAAACAAATTTTTAACATTATTCTAGAAACAAGGGCTTGGCGATATCTGAATACGATTGCAATAGCACTTATTCGTAATTTTGCAACACTTTGGCTTTTTATTTTGCTAATTATGGCATTTTGATCCATACTTTACGTAATTTATTTTCATTTTATTTAAATAATCGGGGTACGTTATGACAATTCGCATCGGTATCAATGGTTTTGGCCGTATTGGACGCCTAGTAATGCGCGCAGCAGCAGAGCGCAACGACATCGAAGTTGTTGCAATAAACGACTTACTAGACACGGACTACATTGCTTATCTATTGAAATACGACTCGACTCACGGTTTATTCGACGGTGAAGTTACAGTAGATAACAATAGCCTAGTTGTAAACGGCAAAACTATCCGCATTACATCTGAAAGAGATCCAGCTGCACTTAAGTGGGATGAAGTAGACGTTGACGTGGTTGTTGAATCAACAGGTCTGTTCCTGACTAAAGAAACTGCCGCGAAGCACATCGAAGCTGGCGCGAAGAAAGTTGTTATGTCTGCACCTTCTAAAGATGACACGCCTATGTTCGTTATGGGTGTAAACCAAGAAAGCTACGCTGGCGAAACTATTGTTTCAAACGCGTCTTGCACAACTAACTGTCTTGCTCCTCTTGCCAAAGTGCTTAACGATAAATTTGGTATTGTAGACGGTTTGATGACAACGGTTCACGCAACAACTGCAACACAGAAAACGGTAGACGGTCCTTCAATGAAAGACTGGCGTGGTGGTCGTGGTGCTGGTCAGAACATCATTCCATCATCAACCGGTGCAGCAAAAGCAGTAGGTAAAGTTATCCCTGAGCTTAACGGCAAGTTAACAGGTATGGCTTTCCGTGTACCTACACCAAACGTTTCAGTAGTAGACCTTACTGTAAACCTTGCGAAGCCTGCTAGCTACGATGAAATTTGTGCAGCAATGAAAGAAGCTTCAGAAGGCGAGCTTAAAGGTATCATGGGTTACACAGAAGATGCGGTTGTGTCTAACGACTTCCTTGGCGACGCTCGCACATCGGTATTTGACGCCACAGCAGGTATCGCACTTACTGATACATTCGTTAAACTCGTTTCTTGGTACGACAACGAATGGGGCTACTCAAACAAGGTTCTAGACCTTGTGGCTCATATTTCTAAGTAATTAACGGTATTAAGCGAAAATAGTTAAACTATTCACGCTAAAGTTGAGTTAATCTAAAGGTGTAAACACGGCGTTTGCACCTTTTTTGTTTTTCGTGGTCGTAAACACGCATAATAACGATATTCCAGCGACATACGCTTTCCCGTCGCTTACCCTTTGTTGTTTTCTTATTAGTCCAAGGAGGGCTTATGCCACCTGTGAGTTCAGTTACCGTTAGTGAGTCTAATGGACTTACCTTTTTAGACGTAGATAATGCGTTTGCCTCTGCGCGTATTAGCCTATTTGGCGGTCATATCTTGTCATATGTGCCTAAAAGCGATGGCAGAGAGCGTCTTTGGGTGAGTCCCCATGCTTACTTGAACGGAGAGCGACCTATTCGCGGTGGTATTCCGGTGTGCTGGCCTTGGTTTAGCGATGATCACGGTCGAGAAAAAGGTGCCCTCCCCGCTCACGGCTTTTTGAGAACACAAGTGTGGAAGCTGATTCATTCAGAAGATACAGAAAGCGGAACAACGATTACGCTTTCGCCAAGCTTTACCCGAGCAGAAGGGTTTGAGAACGATTGTAACGTGACCATGGTAATTACCGTTGGTGAGACGATGGACGTCGCGCTAACTACAGAAAATACGGGTGTTGTACCATTCGAATTTAACTGTGCGCTACATACATATTTCCACGTTGATCACATTCAACATACCCAAATAACTGGAATTGAAGGTCAATATAAAGACAAACTTGACGACTGGGGACTTAAGACGACACCGAGTCCTTACACCATCACAGGCGAAACGGATCGCATTCATGTTGCGCCGATTAAAACGGCAGAAATTGAAGTCGAAGGCAACGCGTTTACGGAAGTGGTATCCGACGGCAATGACTCTTTGGTAGTGTGGAACCCGTGGTTAGGCGCAGCGTCTATTTCAGACATGGACCCATTTGGCTATAAGCATATGTTGTGCGTAGAAACATCGCTAACTCAGGGAAAGACACTGTCCCCCGGTGCTAGCCACACACTGAAACAAACTATTGTTCCGAAGTAAATTATTTGAAGTGCAAGCGCAATTTCGCTGACACTTTGGAAGGTAGACAGTCGCAGTTCACGATCAAGAGATATAAAAAAACCTGCCAATGAGCAGGTTTTTTCATTTAAATGTTCAGCAAATTACTGTTTAGCACCCGCAACAGCTTCTTTTGCTAGCTGCGTAATACGCGCCCAGTCACCTGATTCAATTGCGTCGTCAGGGGCAAGCCACGAACCACCTACACATTTAACGTTGTTAAGCGCTAAATAGTCATTGTAGTTGTTTGGACCAATGCCACCCGTTGGGCAAAACGTCACATCAGGGAAAGGACCACTGATTGACTTAATGGCTTTAACGCCACCTGAAGCCTCTGCTGGGAAGAATTTCATGTGGGTATAACCCGCATCTTTACCCTTCATCAAATCAGAAGTTGAAGAGATACCAGGGATAAGTGGAATTTCTGAGTCCATACCCGCTTTTAGCAAATCAGCCGTCATACCTGGGCTAATTGCGAACTTAGCGCCAGCTTCAACTACCGCTTTAAGCTGCTGGGCGTTAGTCACGGTTCCAGCACCAATTAGCGAGTCAGGCACTTCTTGTGCAATTCGCTTAATCACGTCAATAGCAGCAGGGGTACGTAGCGTTACTTCCAGTACTTTAATACCACCTTCCATCAGCGCTTTTGCCAGAGGAACCGCTTTTTCTACGTCATTGATTACCAAAACAGGTACAACTGGACCGGCCGCAAAAATTTCCTCTGGAGAGTATTTCCATTTCGTTGTCATAATTTAGCTCGCTGTATTTTGATTCAGATATGCAGCCGCACCCAATAAACCATGATCAGGTTCTGCAATTAAATAGGTGGGAATGTCTTTCACGTAGTGCTTCATTTGCCCTTTCGCTTCAAAACGCGCTCTAAAATCGCTATTTTGAATAAATTCAGGGAAACGGTTAGCAATACCACCACCAATGAAGATGCCGCCCGTGGTCGCCATGTTAAGTGCTAAATTACCCGCAAAGCTTCCCATAATTCGGCAGAATTGGGTAAGCGTCGCTTCAGCAATTTTACAAGTACCGTTCAGCGCAGCGTCAGTGATTTGAGCCGGCTCGGTAAATACAACTGGTGCTGATGCGTGGTTTGCTAGCGCGGTGTAAATATTATGCAGACCGCGTCCAGACATTACTTCTTCAGCAGAAGCACGTCCTAAGGTAGATTGAAGGTGACGCCATACGACAACATCGGTTTCATCTACCGGTGCAAAGTCTACATGACCACCTTCACCGTCCAGCGTCTGCCAGCCCGTTGAGGTCATTGTAATATGCTCAACACCCAATCCTGTACCAGGTCCAAAAACAGCGATATTGCCATTTTCTTTCGCAGTGCCTTCGCCAATTTGTACCACTTGCTCTTCGCCCAATACAGGCAAAGAGTGCGCTACGGCAGTGAAGTCATTGATAACGAACAACGCGTCTAGTTTAAGCTGAGAGCGAAGTGCATTTTGAGAAAATGCCCAACTGTGATTCGTCATCTCGACTTGATCGCCCAATACTGGACATGCAATTGCAATACAACCTTGCGAAAAGCTGTATTCCGGCATGTCGCTAAAGTATTGTGCAATAGCAAGGTCGATGCTGGCGAAATCATTACACATATATTTTTTGATGTCGGCTACACCTGACTCGGTTACCCTTGCAACACGAATATTCGTACCGCCAACATCAGCCACAAACTTCTGGCTCATTATGCTTGCTCCTGCGTGTAAAACAGTGAACATGCACCCTCTTCTGCACCCGTCAGAATAGCGCGCATACCCGCAAACATTTCACGTCCCATTCCAACGTGATGCTTAGCTAAGTTCGCTGGCGCTGCTTCACGTGCAGCTAGTGTTTCATCGTCCACATGCAGTGTTAGTGCACCAGTTTGTGTGTTTAGCTCAATAATGTCGCCCTCTTGCACTTTAGCAAGTAGACCGCCTTTATAAGCTTCTGGAGTCACGTGGATAGCTGCAGGAACTTTACCCGATGCACCAGACATACGACCGTCAGTAACTAGCGCCACTTTAAAGCCGCGATCTTGAAGCACACCAAGAGGTGGCGTTAAGCGGTGAAGTTCTGGCATACCAATCGCTGAAGGACCTTGGAAGCGAACAACTACAATGCAGTCTTTGTCTAACTTGCCAGACTTAAACGCGTCATCGAGTTCAAACTGGTCTTCAAACACAACTGCTGGTGCTTTGATATTACAGTGAGGCGTGCGAAGTGCTGAGGTTTTAATAACGCCACGACCAAGATTGCCGTCAAGCACACTCAAACCACCATCTGGCTTAAACGGTGCGTCAACAGTTGCTAGCACTTCTTTATCAAGGGATTCAGTTGGGCCGTCTCGCCATTCTAATTCGCCGTCTTTAAGCACAGGCTCTTTAGTGTAGAAGTCTAAGC
>NZ_JAFLMX010000188.1:0-6931 GCF_017849675.1 Alteromonas sp. AO-Serp | reverse complement strand
AGATGTGCCCGCAACTTTTATGTAAATGACCACAATAGTGGCAAAAGAGGCCTGTCGTGCAGCTTGTTGAGCCTGTGAAGGTTGCGCTTCATTGAATGCGAGCGCGCTGTTTAAAAACGACAACAGAAGGCAACAAAAAAGTGACGCTACACACTTTTGATAACGCTTACCGGTTAATCGTCCTTCAACCGTGCTTTTTACACCCTTTGCCATATACCACCCCGAGCTCAGCTGCATGCTTTTGCTGATTTCTGTTTGTCTGACATAAGGGTATATGGCAATTTTCCCGAAGAACATCCTCCTAAAGGAGGAATGCTATGGCGCTAAAGTAGCATTAGTAAAATCACGCTAACCCCTTAGTATGCTTAAGAAGTTCGATTGAATAAGTGGGTAAGCTGTGCAGTTAGTTAAACCTTTTCGAGTTATTTTCATTTTACTCTGCCTGATAACGGGTTCTGCGCTTTCTGCGTTCGTGCAAGCAAGATCGTTAGACGATATTAAAGACAGCGGTTTAATTAGAATTGCGGTGTACACCGACTATCCTCCATTTTCATTTATTGAAAACGACAGCCCCGCAGGTATTGATATTGATATCGCCCGTGAAATCGCGAGCGCCCTAGGTGTTGAGCTAGAACTGATATGGATGACACCAGGTGAAACGACAGAGGACGATTTCAGAAATTACCTATGGAAGGGCCATATTATCCACCGCATTAAAGCTGATGTGATGATGCGCGCGCCTTACGACCCCAGTTTTTCTCAAAAACGTGACGACGTGGGTTTGTTGGTTAATGAGCTTGTTCATATGTTTGCCCCCTATCAGCGTGAAAGCTGGCAAATCATTCATAACACGCACACCTTGCCCGAAGTGGAAACCATGGGCATGTTTCAGTATCACACAATTGGTGCGGAAATAGACAGCATTCCCCACTTTTACTTAACGTCAGCGTTTGGCGGCAGATTGCGAGAAAAAACATCGCACTATGGTTCAAACGCAGAAGCGATTGACGCAATGAAAGCAGGAACCGTCGAAGCGGTAATGGGATTGCGCTCGCAAATATCCTACCTCAGTCAGTTTGTTGATAATGAGCAATATCGCCTTGCAAGCAACGCGTTTCCGCTCATCGGAAAGCAAAAGTGGGACATAGGACTTGCTGTTCATACTAATTATCGCGCGCTTGGCTATGAAATTGGTGATGTAATTACGCGAATGGTGGTCGAGGGCGATATGCAACGGCTATTTGAGAAATACAAAACCATTTATGAGATGCCGCCCTATTTTGCGGGGCAAGAGCTTTCAGAATAAGCGCCCTCTGAACAATAGCGTTCAGAACGAAAGCACTTTAGGCAATACTTCTGTGGCCATCAGCTTTATTATCTTAAGCACTGCTATCAGTATTGGAAGAACGCATTTCTTTAAAAAGACGTGAAAGCGTAAAGGCGTTAATCAAAAGGGAAAATAGCCCTTCATTCCTCCTCCTAAAGGAGGAGTCAAATCACTCCGCTGTTGCATAGGCATCGACATCCCCCCTAGCTATGCTAATCCTAACGAATAGTCTGAAACAGACCATTTATGGCCTACATGCAACTAGGAACCGTTATGAATAATAATATGCCAATTAAAAAACTTGCCTTATCTATGCTGGTTTGTGCAAGTGCGTTAACTCCTGTCCATGCTGTTGTCACCGACAAAGATATTCAAAATGACCACGTTACCACTGATGACGTAGTGACGTATGGAATGGGCTTGAAAGCTCAGCGCTACAGCCCGCTCACCGCCATCAACCGCGATACAGTAGAAGAAGTACGTCCCGTGTGGGCGTTTTCATTAGGTGGTGAAAAGCAGCGGGGTCAAGAATCGCAGCCTCTGGTAAAAGATGGCGTGATGTATGTAACCGGATCTTACTCTCGTGTGTGGGCCATCGATGCGAGAACTGGTGAAGAGCTATGGCAATATGAAGCGCGTTTGCCAGACGGCATTATGCCTTGCTGTGACGTGATAAACCGTGGCGTTGCGCTTTACGATAATCTGGTCATATTTGGCACCTTGGATGCCAAGTTAGTAGCACTGGATAAAGACACGGGAAAAACTGTTTGGAAGAAAAAAGTTGAAGACTACCGAGCGGGCTACGCCATTACTGCAGCGCCTATTGTAGTTGACGGAAAAGTCATTACAGGGATTTCCGGTGGTGAGTTCGGGATCGTCGGTAAAGTGTATGCTTACGACGCGAAGTCTGGCAAACAGCTATGGGTTAGACCTACCGTTGAAGGGCACATGGGGTACTTATGGAAAGACGGTAAGAAAACCGAAAATGGTATTTCAGGTGGCGCGCCAGGTAAAACATGGCCTGCTGATTTATGGAAAACCGGTGGTGCAGCAACGTGGCTAGGTGGTACTTACGACTCAGATACAGGCTTGCTATTCTTCGGTACGGGTAACCCTGCACCGTGGAACTCTCACCTACGTCCGGGCGATAACTACTTCTCGTCGTCGCGCTTAGCTATCGACCCTAATACAGGCAAAATTGTGTGGCACTTCCAAACCACACCACACGATGGCTGGGACTTCGATGGCGTAAACGAGCTTATCTCGTTTGACTACCAGGAAAATGGCAAGACAGTGAAAGCGGCGGCAACCGCCGACAGAAACGGCTTTTTCTACGTCCTTAACCGCGAAAACGGTGACTTCATTCGCGGCTTCCCGTTTGTTGATAAATTAAACTGGGCAAAGGGACTGGATGAAAAAGGTCGACCTATCTACATTGAAGAAAATCGCCCAGGAAGCCCAGCGCAATCAGCTGATGGTAAACAAGGTGCACAGGTCGTAGCGCGTCCTGCGTTCTTAGGTGGTAAAAACTGGATGCCAATGGCCTATTCAAAGGATACTGAACTCTTTTATGTGCCTTCAAACGAATGGGAAATGGATATCTGGAACGAGCCTACCTCTTACAAAAAAGGTGCAGCGTACCTTGGTGCGGGTTTCACCATCAAATCAGTGAATGAGGACTTTATCGGCGTACTTAAAGCGATTGACCCCAAAACAGGTAAAACCGTTTGGCGCTATAACAACTTCTCTCCGCTTTGGGGCGGCGTGTTAACCACAGGTGGTGGTCTGGTTTGGACCGGTAACCCTGAAGGTTATCTTATGGCCTTTGACGACAAAACTGGCGAAATGGTTTACAAGTTCCAAACTGGCTCAGGTATTGTTGGCTCTCCAGTGACATGGGAAATGGATGGTGAGCAGTACATCTCTGTACTATCAGGATGGGGCGGCGCAGTGCCATTATGGGGCGGTGAAGTTGCAAAACGCGTGAAGCACTTCAACCAAGGCGGCACCGTGTGGACGTTTAAATTGCCCAAGCGCTATCAGCAGGTGGCAAAAAACTAACCTTAGCTGAGCAGTATATAGTGATTAATACATGGCCAGCGCCTAGGTGCGCTGGCCTTTTTTTCTTCACCTATTCATTTACCTGTTAGCAAGGTAAGTCTTCATCATTCTTATGGGCGTTATTTCGACTCTGACTTTAGCACTAACGTTGAAGCAGCTATTGTAAAGCTTGCGCTTTCAGTGGCTATCATTGTGGCCTCCTACCAAAGGAGGAGCCTTTCAAAACCAAAGTAGAGTTACCCCTTATTTCCTCGTACGTATACTTAATTCATAGTCTTTTGAGGATGTATGAATTATGAAAACAAAAATATCGATGTTGTTTGCGGCACTCGTGGTGACTGGCTTGTCTGGCCACGTGCTTGCACATGGAAATGTTATCCCTCAAGGAGCAGATAGCTCAGCTATGCCGCCAATCACTGATGGCGATGAGTCTGAAAATGGCTGGGTGTTTGAAAACCCATATCGAAGCCTTGATGAAGAAACCAAAACGAAGGTCATCAAGTTTGGTGAGTCAGCTTATGCAAATAACTGTGCAGGTTGTCACGGCTTGCACGCGCAGTCTGGCGGAATAAACCCAGACCTTCGTGAACTCGACCCAGAAAGTTTTGAAGACGACGAATGGTTCGTTGAGCGCTTGCGTTTTGGCTCGGCGAAAGGCATGCCTGCACTTGGCGGTATTCCTGAAGGTCAAACCGATCCTATCTTAGACCAAGAGACACTTTGGGCTATTAAAACCTACGTTGAAGCACGTCGCGTTGTGGCCATTGAAGAGGGTGAGATCGAAGCAGATTAGGGCGACGTCTGTTACGCCTTTTTCGCCGGGTTAACGTCGAGTTACCCGGCGCTTTTCGTTTCCAATACCGTCTAACAACACATCAATAGCTTCACTCTTCACTGTTTATAAACTTAAAATGCGCTTAACAAAGGCGTATTTTCATCACACCAGCTGTAGTTTACTTAATATTCCAAAGGCGAGGGCGGTAATAGGCAGAGATGCCAATGTGCTCACTGCGATGATACTTGCCGCCAAACGATAATCACCGCCTAAGTTTCTAACCATGACATAGCTTGCTGCAGCAGTAGGTGAAATGGCGAGAAGAAGAACAATGCCCAGCTCCATACCTCTAAATCCAAAAGCATAAGCAAACGCGACTAATATGGTGGGATAAACCACGCATTTACTGGTTGTGCTAAGCACAATGTTAAACCAGTCACTGGAGAATGAGCGGAACTGTAGGGAAGCTCCGGTACAAATAAGTGCAAGTGGCAGTGTTAGCTGCGCAAAGTATTCACCGGTTTTTATCAAGGTGGTGGGCAATTGCCATTCGAAGTAAGAGAAGGGGAGCGCTGCCGCGATAGAAAGAATCAGCGGGTTTTTCGCCATGCCAGTAACTTGACCCAACAAAGAACGCGACGTGCCTTGATAAAAATTAAGAACAAAGACAGACAATACGTTAAACAATATAGTAATACACCCCATATAGACCGAGGCTACAGCAAGCCCTTCTTGCCCATAGGTATTGGCACAATAAGCAAGGCCAATAATGCCCATATTGGCTCTGAAACCGCCTTGTACAACCACACCTCTGGCTTTGTACGGATGTACGGTCAGATGAGAGGTAATCATCAGAGCGGCAAAAACAATGAGCGTGCCCATAACTCCAACGCCTATCAGCGATAGGTTGGCGGCTTTAGAAAAGTCTGCTCGCGCTATCGATAAAAATAATAGCGCAGGGAGCGCAACGTTAAATACCAGTTTAGATCCAGCTTCTATAAATCCTTCATTGAGCCATTTAATGCGAAAAAATAGCCATCCCATTAACAGAAGGATCAAAACAGGAATCAGCGTGCTGGTAATAAAACTAAGCATAAAAGATACGTAAGCCTTTACATGTGGAAACGAAACAACATAAAAACGCATTTGTAGAATATTGATGAATTTAACCTATTCACAAACGGTTTTGATAAGCGTAACTTAATATTTATATAAGAAAGGGTTGCCGATACAAAAGCTTGCCCTGTGTTTAAAAGCCCCTATTCAAAAGAATTGATGTATGAAAGCACTTCTTTTATTTATTGGTTTTGTAATAGTTAATTGCTTGTGGGGCGGCCTCTCTCACGCTTACGCTAAAAATACTGCGTCTTTAGATAAAATGCAGTTAGTTAACGACAAGCTGTGGATGTATTACGAGGAAGGTAGTCAGCTTACTGCTGAAGACATCCTGACTAAATATCAGCAGAATACACTTATAAAAAATACTAAAGGGCGCGTTAGTTATGGGTTCACTGGTAACACGGTTTGGGGGGGCTGTTGAATTAGATTCATATAGTGTTCTTGTTACTCATATTGCTAAAAATAGCCCAATAAAAGTCGCTGAAGAAATTAAAGGGCAAGTTAGGGGCTCTGACATTACCTTTCGCTGGGGCGGAGAAGAGTTTTTGGTATTTTTGCCCCATACTCGGGTGCATTACGCCAAGCAAATTGCCAAGAATCTCCGCGTACACCTTTTCACCCACGACATCAACAAATTCATACGAGTGACAGTAAGTATAGGTGTGGCAGGAACCTCGCCAGGCGAAGAGGATATAAATGTTCTCATTAAACAGTCAGACCAAGCCTTGTACCTAGCGAAAGCAAAAGGTCGAAACAAAGTGGTGATTTGGGAGGAAGATTCAGAATAAGAGGAAATAACCAATAGGAGAAATAAAGGGAAGTATCTAGCTGATTTATAAATACAGCATTCTCACGTATGATTCTGCTTTTCATTTTCTCAGAGTATCCTTTTCATGTACCAAGATTTTCAAGCAGAGTTGGCGTGGGCTAGCCTTCATATGCCGCGCACTCGTAATGCCATTGCATCACTTCCCGATCTGTCGAACGTTAAACTTGCTTGCAACATGCATTTAGATTTGAAAATGGCGCCTTTGGTTGAAGGGCTACTTTCACGAGGATGCGACATTTTTCTTACCACGTGTAACCCCACTACAGTGCAAGATGACGTGGTGTCTTACCTTGTTGATAAAGGCGCAACGGCCCATGCATGGCTTGATATGAGCGAGGCTGACTGGTCTGAGTCATTCGATAAAGCGCTGGCGTGGCAGCCTACCCATTTGTGTGAAATGGGCGCAGATCTGACAACTCGACTTCACGAAAATATAAAAGCAAATAAACCAGTACCGAGCATTGTATCGGGCTTAGAAGCAACGGGCTCTGGCATTAACCGTTTAAATGGTATGGCGCCAAACTATCCAATATTTAACTGGGATGATTTGCCGGTAAAAGAAGGGCTTCACAACAGGCACATGGTGGGTTTAAGCGCATGGCAAACCTTCTTCCAAACCACTCATCTAACTCTGCACGAAAAAGTAGTGGTTGTTATTGGTTATGGTTTGGTAGGGCAGGGCGTTGCCGCCTCGGCTAAAGCGTTCGGGGCACAGGTTCAAGTAGCAGAACTTGACCCAGCAAGAGCGCTTCAAGCGAAATACGACGGCTGGCCAGTGGTTGATTTAAATGAAGCTGCTAGTCAAGCTGACGTTATTGCT
>NZ_JAFLMX010000066.1:0-1563 GCF_017849675.1 Alteromonas sp. AO-Serp | reverse complement strand
TTGATGAGTCGTTAATTATCAAAGGCACCTACTCATTTGAAACTGGGGTAAAAAGCTCCGAAACGCTGCTCGCCATGTCGCCGCACCCTACCGCTGTGTTTGCGTGTAACGATGAGATTGCAGCGGGTACGTTGTTTGGTGCAAGAATGAAGGGGGTAGATGTTCCTCAAGAACTCGCAATTGCCGGGTTTGAGAACAGCCCCTTTTCCCGACAGACCTTTCCGCCGTTAACTACGGCATCTCAGCCAACGAATGAGATAGCGCAGCATGCTGCGGCGTCGTTAATTCAGTATTTACGAGCTAAGAAAGCCAAAGCTGCCCACGACAATCTTAACCATACTTTCATCCCGGAACTGGTAGTGCGCGCGTCAACCGAGAAACAGTAATGAACAAATTACCTCAAGAAATCGTGATTGTGGGTGGCGGAACAGCAGGCTGGATGACGGCGTGCTACTTGGCAAGAACCGCTGAGTTGATGGCCAATAACAGTAATGTACCTGCCTGCGCCCCTAAAATAACGCTTCTTGAGTCTGCGGTTATCAGCACCGTTGGCGTAGGCGAAGGTTCAACGCCTTATCTGCGCCACTTTTTTGAGTTTTTGGGAATAAATGAAAATGAGTGGATGCTGCGATGCAGCGCTACTTATAAGATGGGCATTAGCTTTGAGCGTTGGACAGCAACGGCTGAATCAAAAACAACGCGCCCCCTGTTCACCGATTCAGACAGCTATTTTCACCCATTCTTCTCTTCTTTAGATATTCCCACCGCGGATATGTACTTCAATGCGGTAAATGAATACAGAAAAGGCGCTTCGCACGACATTAACCCGTCGCACTACTTTACTGCTGCGCACATGGTAGAAAAAGGCATTACGCCCGACGCCATTTGTAGCTCTGCGAATATTGATTACGCCTATCATTTTGATGCAGGGCTGTTAGGCGACTTCTTGAAAGAATACGCGTTAAACAAAGGGGTGTCTCATCAAATAGGCACTGTGGCAAATGTTGAAAGTCATGAGCACACTATTACCTCGCTAAAACTGGATGACGGAAATACATTAAGCGCAGACTTTTTTATTGATTGCTCGGGGTTTCGTGGGCTTCTTGGCAAACAAGCCCTGTCTAGAAGGTTTACAAGCTATGCCGACACCTTATTTAACGATGCTGCCGTAGCCATTGCCAGCGACGCAACAGCATCACCAGAAACTGCACTACAAACTCGCTCTATTGCGCTTAGTCACGGCTGGCAGTGGCACATTCCGCTAACTAGTCGCACCGGCAACGGGTATGTGTACAGTTCACAATTTTGCACTGAAGCCCAAGCAGAAGAAGAACTTAGACTTGCATTAGAACCAGACCATCCCCATCAGCAAGCCCGGCATTTGAAAATGACGGTAGGCAGACTAGAAGAACATTGGAAAGGTAATTGTTTAAGCATAGGGTTGTCTCAGGGCTTTATTGAACCATTGGAAGCTACTGCACTTATGCTGGTGCAGTACGCACTGCATCACTTTATCGATTGCTGGCAAAGTAACAATCCGCGAAGAGAGGTACGCTATAATTC
>NZ_JAFLMX010000097.1:0-1886 GCF_017849675.1 Alteromonas sp. AO-Serp | reverse complement strand
TACTCCTTTCCAATGTTGACGGTGTGCTAGACGGTGACAAATTGCTAATTGGCGAACTTAACGCTGCAAGCATATCGAAGTACGCAGATGAAGGCGTGATCACCGACGGGATGAAAGTAAAAGTGGATGCGGCACTCGCGTCTGCAGAGAATTTAGGCCGCGCAGTTTACATCGCGAGTTGGGCCGCCGACATCAACGACATTTTAAATAAGAAAACGGGCACGCAAATACTGCCCTCAGCACTGACAAATACACCGTCAAAAAACGCTGATTTACCCCACACCGACTTTACAAAAGGCAATGCCGGAGAAGTACAATGAAACAGGACCTACTAACCTTTGCAGACTGGACACCCGACGCAATGAAAAACTTGCTGCAATTGGCTGTAGAAATTAAACAAGCCCCAGCAAGTTACAGCAACGTGCTAGCGGGGAAGTCAATTGTTGCCCTGTTTGAAAAGCCGTCTTTGCGAACCCGCGTTAGCTTCGATATTGGTATCAACAAGCTTGGCGGCCACATGGTGTATTTAGATGTGCAGTCGGGCAAATTAGCAGGCCGTGAAGACGCAGTAGACACCGCCGCTAACCTTGCGTGCTGGGCTGACGCCATTGTTGCTCGCGTATTTTCTCACGAGACGCTAGAAACCTTTTCTAAGGCGGCAAACGTGCCGGTTATCAATGCGCTGTGCGATAAGTACCACCCGTGCCAAGGCCTTGCCGACTACCTCACAATGTTTGAACGCTTCGGCAAAACCGAAGGTCTTACCATGGCCTATGTAGGCGACGGCAACAATGTAACCCATTCTCTGTTAATTGTTGGGGCGCTTCTAGGTTGCAACCAAGTTGTAGTCACGCCAGAGGGGCACGAAGCGGCACCTGAAATTGTGGCGCAAGCCAAAGCGATTGCCGAGAAAACGGGTGTATCGATTGTTGAAAGCACTGAGCTTAGTGCTGCTAACGGCGCAGACGTTATCTATGCAGATACATGGCTTTCAATGGGTGACGAGACGCCACTTGAAGTGATCAAAGAAAAGTTCATGCCTTATCAGGTGAACGAAGCGTTGATGGATGCAACCGGTGCTAGCTACGTTATGCACTGCCAACCTGCCCATCGCGATTTAGAAATTACGGGCTCGTTGATTGATAGCGATAAATCGCTATTAATGCAGCAAGCCGAAAATAGAATGCATGGCCAAAACGCCATTCTTACTCAATTACTTAACGCTTAAAAAGACGCCTAAAAAGACGCTTAGAAGGATTATTTAGATGCAAAACGTTAAAAAAATCGTGCTGGCCTATTCAGGCGGGCTTGATACATCAGCCATCATTCCATGGCTTAAAGAAAACTATGGCTGTGAAGTTGTCGCGTTTGCAGCAGATGTGGGTCAAGGTGATGAAGAACTAGAAGGGCTTCATGAAAAAGCTATCGCATCTGGCGCAAGCGAATGCCACATTGTTGATTTGAAAGAAGAGTTCGTAAGCGAATATATCTTCCCAACTATTACTACAGGTGCAGTTTACGAAGGTGAATACCTACTGGGTACGTCAATGGCACGTCCGGTTATCGCCAAAGCGCAAGTTGAGATTGCGCGCAAAGTAGGTGCCGACGCACTATGCCACGGCTGTACGGGTAAAGGTAACGACCAGGTACGCTTTGAAAGTACCTTTGCTGCTCTAGCCCCAGACCTTACGGTAATAGCGCCATGGCGTGAGTGGGACATGGTAAGCCGTGAAGATCTATTGGCTTATCTAGCTGAGCGCAATATTCCAACCACGGCGTCAGCAACAAAAATTTACAGCCGCGATGCAAACGCATGGCACATTTCACACGAAGGTGGCGAGCTTGAAGATCCATGGCAAGAGCCTACCAAGCAAGTGTGGACCATG
>NZ_JAFLMX010000141.1:0-7989 GCF_017849675.1 Alteromonas sp. AO-Serp | reverse complement strand
TGCGCTGTGTATTTGCTATTTTTTCTTCAATAGCAACGAAGCTGGTGAACTCCGTTATAAGTTTATGGGGCAGGGCTACAGCAAGAATGTCTTGTTTTACTTCATCTACATTTCGCCCTAACGCTTTTTCATCCATTAACGCCGCCACTTTCTTTCTTGCCCACGCAGTCGCTACGCCAAGGTGTTGAGTAGAACCTGTCGACGTTGGCGATATTGCTACCGAACGGGTCCACTCGCGAGCGGTGCCCTGCTTGTCTACTAGTGTGCCTTGAAGGGTTATTTTTCCGCTTGTATCGGCGTTATGAGGCAGTTTCACATTCAAAAGCAAAGGAACACCCGCGTATAAATCAGGGATTTTAGAAGGGTAAATCTCTGCTGACTGTGCATAGCCAGCCGGAAGATTGAGGCTTAAATCACTCAACACAGGGCTTTCTAATTTATAAAGCAAGCTATCCATTTGCTGTTTAATATCTGCCGTATTGCTAACAAATACATAGCTTCCGCGACCAAACTGAGCGGCTCGGGTCATAAAATAGCTATTAGGCGCGCTGCCTATGCCTACTGTAAAAAGGCGCGCATCACCCAGTTCGTTCTTTATTTGCGAGAACAATGCAGCTTCATTGCCTACCGCACCATCGGTAATAAAGACAACTTGTTTTATAAAATCTTTAGTTGTCGTGCGCTTAAGTGCGGCATTAAGCGCTGGCGCCATTTCAGTGCCGCCCCCTGCATTGAGGTGCTTTACAAAATCCCTCGCATATTGCTTGTTTCGTGTTGTTCCCTCTACGGAGGTTTCAAACAAACGCGTGGTATCATTGTTAAATGCAACAACATTAAATCGGTCTTTCTCACTCAAGCGGTCTATCGCTAATTGTAAACTCTCTTTTGCGTCCACAATCGGGCGACCTCCCATAGAGCCTGACGTGTCGATAACGAAGGTGATATCGCGATCAAAATCCTGTAAATCTTGGCTCTTCACTTGTGGCGGCATTAGCATAACAAGGGCGTAGTCATGCTGACCTTTCAATTCAGTGAAAATAGCTGCTTGTGGTGCACTAGAGGGCGAAGGCTGCCACTCTAGCCAAATGTCTCTGTCCATTTTGATATTGCTTTGATTAAAGGTGACAAGATAATTACCTGTGGATTCTGACCAATTCACACGGTGATTTCTGCTAGTGACGCTATTAAGCGTTAAACCAGTATTTAGTGTTGCGTTGAACGTAAGTTGCGGGCCTCCATTGCCTTCTCTCATATAAGGCGTGATAGATCTGGCATCGGGTACCTGATCTGTGGGTTCTCCCCAACCTGTACCTGATATTTCAGCCTCTATATTCTCATTAAGCTGATTTAGCGGAGTGCCGGGCGAATAGCGAGGAGTGAGCGTAGTAGGCAAGTGAAAAGTAAATTTACCATCGCGGTAGTCTACTTGTTGTACATACTGAAGTGTCACCGTTATTTCCTCACCTGGCGCTATATTCGCGACCTGCTGGGTGAATAAATTTGGGCGTTGTTGCTCTGTTAAACTGGATTTCTTTCCCGCTTTTTTGGCCGCTTCAAATGCTTCTTTCGCTTCTGCCTTCGGCTTAATTTGACCCCGGATTATTCTGTCTCCTATACGCATTTCCATACTGTTAATCGCCGCGTTTTCATTAAGCGGAAAGGTGTAAACGGCATGCTTCCATTCATTACTGGTGTTAGTGAATTTTTGAGAGTAGGTAACGTGCGCAATCATGCCATTCACCTGTAAATCCACGTCAGTTGAATGCAAAAGAGCGGGGGAAGACTCACCGTCTACGCTTTGCAGCATCAATTCGCCAGACTCAGCGCGACTTAGCGGGCTAACTACTACACCAAGCAAAAAGCACAGGAAGGAAGTAAGGATAAGCAACCTGTGATTACGCGGCTGAGTTACATGTTGCCGTTCCCTAAACCAAGGTTTGTGAGTATTGGAAGGTGTTAAATAATCCCGTTTGGGTGTTTTGGAAAATAGCATCAGGTAAGCTCGCTTTAGTATCGATACTTACCATTAAACGCCCTGAATAGGGCGAATTGTGAACAAAGATTATGGCAATTTAATGGGCAATGGTGGCGAATAGCAGATTTTAGAAATTAGTCATTTGTTGGTTGAAGCAAGATGGTCGCTGAAGTCCCGAGATATAGGAATAACGAAAAAAGTATGCAGTTTGTACTTTTGCTTTACTGGCCCAGAGCATCAACCAGCGTACTGAATTTAGTTCTTCCTACTGGAACACTCGCACCAGAGTGCAGGTGTGCAATGTACTTCGCACCTGAGTGTTGTTCAATATGCTTAACTTCATCAAGAGGTAACGCATAAGAGCGATGAACTCGCATAAATCCTTGAGGTAGAATTTGCATTAACCTGTCTAAGTGCTTGTCATGCAATATGGTTTGATTGTCTTTAGTGGTTATTTCACTGTAGTGCCCAGCGGCTTGAATGAATTGAATATCATCAACTTGAAGAAAACAGAGTACATTGTTTTTGCGATATGACAACCGCTGACATTGGCCCTTGAATTGATGCAGAGAAAAACGTTCCATCGCTTTACTTATTCTTTCTTGAGTAAATGGCTTACCAATAAAATCGAGTACGCCAAGCTCAAACGCTTCTAAAGCCCTGTCGGTATTCGCTGAAACCACCACGGTGTGATAAGGGGCGGCAAGCTGTTGATGAATTAATGAAAAACCGTCTTTTCCATGCAAATTCAAATCTAGAAAAAGCAGGTCTGTGTCGCGGTTAGACAAATGCTCTTCTGCATCATCGAGGTTGGAAAAGCGATGAATAGTGGTTTTATCGTCGGTACACTGGTCGATAAAACGAGCAAGTCGTTTGGCAACCATGGGTTCATCTTCTACTAGGGTAATATTCATCATAGCGTTTGTAAGGTGATTTGTTCGGTCTGCTCGGCGTGCGCGTTACTTTGCTCACCCGAAACGAACGTTGTTGGAAATGTGAGCTTAGTTACCCAATACTTATCTTCAATAAATTCCACTAGCTTCCAGTTATTACCAAACGCTTCTGTGAGCCGGGCTTTAATGTACTTGGTGCCAACACCGGTTCCTTCTTTATTCTCTAATGCTGATGTCTGGTAAGAATAGTGTTGAGTAAGCTGAGCTTTAAACAGCAAGGTAGTTGAAGGTCTTTTATTCTTATCATGCTTGGCATTCTCTACGGACACACCCTGTGCTTCATCCTCTTGTTGTTCAGAAAAGCTAAGACTAAATTGATACTCTCCCGAGCCGTATCTGTTGTGGCTAAACGCATTTTCTATGAGGGTGAGTAATACTCCGGGAGGAATAAGCTGCTGCCCTTTGTTTTCTGACATCTCCGGCTTTTGCAGTGAGAAGTGGGCGTCGAAGCGGTATCCCATAATTTTAAGGTGACTTTCACAAAGGGCGACTTCCTGCTGTAAAGCAATTAAGGCTCTATCGCTTAAGCTGGCCATTTGGCGAAACTCCGATGCTAATGCCTGAATAAACCCAATGGCTTCTTTAGGGGCGATTTCAATCCACTCTTCAATTGCGGTTAGGGTATTGAGAATAAAGTGAGGCTGTAGCTGTTTCTTTATAAGCTCAAGCTGCAGACGCTGGGTGGTAAGCGTTGACTGCGTAAGTGCACGCTGTCTCTCAGCATGGGTTTGGCTTAGCACGAGTAGTAATAAAAGCGCTAAGCCACTAAACGAAACAAAGAAATATTGGTCCATAAACGAAAACCGGTTTATGAGAACGGGTGAAACAAATACCACTATTCCCATGGTCATTAACCACGCGTACTTCTTCCGTTTATAAATACTGGCCACACCAATAATAAAGCTAATGAGCAAAGACACACTGAACAACAAAAAGCTGCGGTAATCGTAACCATCGAAATATAGCAGTACCCCACAACTAGCCATAACCAACACAAGCAAGGTACTGATAACCCAAGTTTTTGAATAGCGGAAGAAAGACAGGAAAAAGAGCGGTAGCACCAGGCTGATAACAAGGGTTAATCCAAGGACGATTTCCATTCTAAGGATGTGCCACTGGTAGCTGTAACCGAATAGACCTCGCCATGACTCGGCCAAGATTAATAGAATCAGCATGGTACATAGGCAGCTAAACCACAGGTATGCAGGCTCTTTGAGCGATGAAAAGTACACCACAAATGAATACATGGCGACAAGAACCAAGCCACTTAGCATCATTAAGGGTAATCGTATACGCCACTCATTAATGGCGGCAAGAGTTTCGAAGTCGTCTGCAAATACCCAAAATCCACTACTTTGCGCGGTATCTGGACGAAACTCGCTGCTCAGCCTTACCATCACCGTGTTATCACCAGTATTCAGGTACTGTGAAGGTAGTATGAATATACTGTCTATCTCACCTGGCAATTCTTTGCTCTCGGCTGTTGCAGGCATGCCGTTATCACCAATGTGATAGCCGTTCAAATAAACAGAAAACGCGCCAAGTATAGAAACAAACAAGCCTTTAGGCGCACTCTCGGTTTGTTGTACACCTTGTGACCCATTTGATGTTGCGTTGAACGCAAGTGTGAACTTGAGCCACCTTACTTCATTAGACAGTTCGATATCCGACTGGGAATGAGCCCGCCATCGAGGGTCGTTCTCCGCTGGTACTTCCTCTTGCCCAGAATAGAGGATGCTGACCTGAGAAGGAAATGTCGGTGAATGGGTGGGCTGTTCGTGCAAAAGTACAACGCCCCAAATGAGCATTGTCATAAGCATTAAGTAGAACCAATTGAGTTTTTGCACGGGAAGTTAGGGCGTGTTGTGTGTTGTTATTGTTAACACAGTACACAGTTTTTAACTGTTAATGAAGTCGAAGTAATGCACTTGGGGAATGCCTGATGCAGTTCAGGAAATAGGTTGCCGTAAACCGAATAATTGACGCTACATTTGGCTGAAATTTATACGGAGAGTAATGTATGACACCCATTAATAAACTAGTAGCTTTTACCCTTTTACTATTGTGGTATGCGCCACTTGAAATAGCCCACGCAAATGACAACCAACTGTTGTCTCAAGCAGAACTCAACGAGCTCTTAAAAGAATACAAATTAAGTGGCGTAAGCGTCGCGGTAATCGACGACTTCAATGTTGTCTATTCCGCCACAGCTGGGGAAAAGGTGTTCGGTTCAGGTGATTCTATTAACCAGTCAACGGCCTTTTCTACAGCTTCTATTTCCAAGCCGGTTACCGCGCTACTAGCGGCTATGCTCGAAGAGCAAGGCAAGCTTAGTTTAGACGACTCTGTAGCTAAGTATCTCACCCGCTGGACACTGCAAAAAGAGCAGTTTCCCAACCCAGAGGAAATTACTTTTCGTCGGTTGCTCAGCCACACTGCGGGCACCACACAAAGTGGGTTTGCTGACTTTTATAAAGGAGACGCTGTGCCAACAGCTATCGATAGCCTAAACGGAGTAAACGTACCTCGTTATGACTCGCCCATTAGCTTAGCATTTAAGCCTGGTGAAAGTTGGTCGTATAGCGGCGGTGGCTACGTTATTGTGCAAATTGCGCTGGAAGATCTAACTGGAAAGACATTGCCTGAATTAGCAGAAGAAATGCTATTTAAGCCGCTTAACATGGTTAACACCACAATGTATCAACCTGACAGCCCGCTATTTTTGCAAAATGTGGCAAGCGTTCACCACGACGATTTGAGCGTGATCCAATCTGGATATCCAATTTGCCCGCAAATCGCGCCTTCGGGAATGTGGAGTAATGCTCTTGATATGGCAACATTGATTATCGAAATGCAAAGAGCACTAAATGGCGATGAGACAAAGGTAATCTCGCAAGCAGTGGCGCGTAATACTACTCAAATTGAAACCCTCGATGTTGTAGGTGGTTGGGGACTAGGCTGGATGCGTCTTGAGGCTAAAGGCAACCTAGAGTGGTTCTCTCATGGTGGTTCAAACACGGGAACAGGAGGGCAAATCATGGGCACAATGCGCGATGGTAGAGGTATCGCTATATTCGGTAACGGCGGCAACCCTGCTCGAATTCCGGTTATTGAAACAGTTATTGCAACGGTTGTGGAAAAGCTCGACTGGAAGAAAAGCTTACCCGTGGTAAAGCAACAGATTCCCCTTAAACTGTTAAATGACTTTGAAGGTAAATACCTCGCAGGTTTTGGAGAAACCATCGAAATCAGCAAGCAGAATAACCAGCTTTTCTACCAAGGAAGACTGTTGCTGTGGAGTCATATCGAAAGTGGGGAGCTTGTTTACCTTGCTGACGGAGAATTTGGTGTGGAAGGCTATCCAAACCGACTTTCTCTTGAAACAGTAAGCGGTAAAAAGCGGCTGAAAGTGTCGCGAAAAGGAAGCGATAAGGTGTCGTATTTTGAATCTGCCCCACAATAGGGGCAGTAAGATGGACAAGGCGAGTGAGTTACTCGCCTGCCATAGCACGACCTTTCGTTTTAACACTGGCTATCAACATATAAATACTGGTAGCAAGTAAGCACGCAAATAAGTAGCCCATCAATCCTTGAGGGCCTACTAAAAAGTTATCGGCAATGAGTGGGCCTACTACTGAACCCACGCTGTAGCTGAAAAGCATGACCTGTGTGGCGCATACAATGAAGCTAGCATCGAGCTTGTCGCAGGCCAGATTTATTGCCACTGGGTATAGGGCAAATATTGCCATCCCTAATAGAAACAGACCTGCTCCCAAAGCGTATATACCACTAACCGCTGCGGTTAATGTTATGGCGGCGACACCTAGTAAACAAAATAGCGCCATGAGTAACGTGCGGCCTAAGTACTTGGATAGCGCAGGAATTAAAGGTTGAACTGCCATAGCGCCTAAAATAATTAAGGCCATTAAGCTACCCAAATCGTCATGAGCAATGCCCCGGTTTAATAGTTCAAGGGGCATTAAGCCGTAAATGGCACCTAGAGTTAAGCCTGACACTATGCAACCAATAATTGCGGCATGATTTAGTTTCGATATTTGCTTTAGCGACAGTGGCGTACTGTGGGAAGCTTCAGGCTGCTCGCTCTTTGCAAACAAAAGTACGCCAATGGCTAAAATCAACATGGTGAAAATGGCAGCAAAAGGAAGCATGCCGCCTACGCCAATAGCGCCAATACCTAACTGACCTAAAGAACTTCCCCCGTAAAGTGCGCCCATGTACAAACCTAAACGTTTGGCTCTATCGGCTTCGTCGCCGTGTAAAAGCCACGACTCTACGATAACAAATACACCCGCTACAGCAACGCCAGCCACTAACCGAGCCACAAGCCAAACCGCGGTGTGAGCAAATAAAGGCATTACTACAATAGTTAGTAATAATACGCCTAAACACAGCGCAAAACCGTGCTTGTACCCAACGCGGGTGACCAACGGTTCAATACTAAGGGCACCCACTAGTAGTCCAGCGTAAAAGCTGCTAGCCAGCCAACTGGCGATAGCCGTGTCTAGGTTGTAATGGCTGAGCATTAGTGGGATCAGACTCATCAAATAGCCAGACGCAACTGCGTACATACCCAGCGCAATAACGGGAACAGAAACCCGCGCTTTGGCTGGCGGGATAAGGGTGTTGTCCAAGGTAATGCCTTACATCAAAGGAAAGAGAAGATAATTTCGCGGCGCGAATATGAGGCAAATTCAGATATAGGTAAAATGAAAAGAAATGCTCGTAAAGATGCTAAAAATTGATGGTGAGGAAGGCGCTGCTAGATAGTGCATGCGCCTCAGATAGTTTAAGCATTAGTGCCTTAAATCATCCGGTGTATGATCTGCCACAAATGCGTTTCTTTCGCCCATAGCTTTATCTTCTCCTACCGTACTGTCTGCAGTAGTTTGGAGCTCTATCGACGAATTCACCTCTGCACCAATTAGAATGATGTACGCGGTTAAATACAACCACATGAGCAGGATAATAATTCCCCCAACGGAGCCGTAGGTTTTGTTGTAGCTTCCAAATTCATTGAGGTATATCGAAAAACCATACGAG
>NZ_JAFLMX010000075.1:0-13090 GCF_017849675.1 Alteromonas sp. AO-Serp | reverse complement strand
CACCAGAATCGCTCATGCTGATGATGAGCTACGCCGAAGCCGACAAGCTTTTTGGCAAGCTTAAACCCGTGATCAACGACGAAACGCACAGATTAATGGCCAACAGGCGCGGTGACTTTCTATCACTCGCCCACGCGCGGTTAAGCGTTCTATCACCGCATTGTAAGCGTATTGGCTTATCAGCCACCGTGGCTTTTCCCGAAACACTAGGTGCATGGCTGGCCGGCAGCGACAGTGTAGCTAATATTGTAAAAGTGAAAGCGGGTGAAAAACCTAAGGTGGAAATGCTGCACTCTAAAGCGCGCATGCCTTTTGGCGGTTTTATGGCGCGCTACGCCATCGACGATATTTACCAGGCCATTGAAAACGCCAAAACCACGCTGGTGTTTGTGAATACGCGAGCTCAATCAGAGCTGTTATTTCAAATGTTGTGGGAGGCAAACAAGGCTGCGCTACCCATTGCCCTTTATCACGGCAGCTTGAGCAAAGAGCAGCGTCGTAAGACCGAAGCCATGATGGCAAGCGGCATGCTGCGGGCAATTGTATGTACGTCGGCCTTGGAATTAGGTATTGACTGGGGGGACGTGGATAAGGTTATTCAAGTTGGCGCACCAAAAGGCGTGAGCCGACTACTACAGCGTATAGGCCGGGCAAATCACAGGCTTGACGAGCCGAGCGAAGCGTTACTCGTACCGGCAAACCGCTTCGAAGCGCTGGAATGCCAGGCGGCGATCACCGCTATTGAAAAAGGGGAGCTAGACGGGGAAAGTCCACAGCCAGGGGCACTGGACATTGTCCCGCAATTTATATTGAACTGCTTGTGTAGTAGGGCTGATAACCCAGATACCTTGTATAAAGAGATACTTACCGCCACGCCATACCAAGGGCTCGATAGAGATGATTTCGACAAACTATGGCAATTTACCCAAGACGGGGGCAGTGCGCTTAATGCGTATGAAAGATATCAGCGGCTGACGAAAAACGACGATGGCACTTACTCGCCAGCGAATCGGCGGGTTATTCAAAGGCACAGACAAAACATAGGCACCATCGTTGAGGCAGGGCGTTTAAAGGTAAAACGCATTCGTAGGGGAAATCAGGGCAAGATCATTGGTGAGGTTGAAGAGTATTTCGCCCAGCAGCTAACGCCTGGAGATACCTTCTACTTTGCCGGAGAAGTGCTGCGTTTCGAGGCAATTCGCGACATGCAGCTGCATGCCAAGCCTGCAAAAGCCAAAGAGCCGAAAATACCAAGCTACGCGGGTGGCCAAATGCCGCTATCTACCTATTTGGCAGAAGGGGTACGTGCAATTTTGGCTACTCAGAAATCATGGAGAGCACTGCCTGCACAGGTACAAGAGTGGCTTAAACTTCAACAGTCGTTTTCCAAATTGCCTAGTCCTGACAGCGTGCTTGTAGAACAATTTCCGTTTAGACAAGCGCACTATACCTTGTACTACACCTTCGACGGACGCAAAGCGAACCAAACCTTAGGTATGTTGCTAACGCGACGAATGGAGAAAATGGGCATTAAGCCTTTAAGCTTCAGCGTGACCGATTACGGATTATCGGTAGCATCAGTAAACGCCATCACACAAGGGCAGCTCCAGCAGCTATTCCAGCCAGATATTTTAGGGGACGAGTTAGAAGACTGGATGTTGCAGGCACCTATGCTTAAGCGCTCGTTCAGGCAAGTGGCGGTGGTGAGTGGTCTCACTGAACAGCGCTATCACGCCAGCCAAAAAACCATGAAGCAGGTCACATTTTCTACGGATCTTATTTACGATACGTTGCGTGAACACGACCGCGACCATATCTTAATTAAAGTAGCACGGGCAGATGCAGAGCGTGAGCTACTTGATTTACGACGACTGGCTAATTTACTTATTCGCTATGTAGATTCAGCGACATTAGTGAATCTTGAAAAGCCGTCGCCCATGGCCATTCCTATAGTACTGGATGTGCGTAGTGAACAAGTGAAAGGCGCTGGCGCACAAGCTATTATTGAACAAGCTAATTTATACGCCGAAGCTGAAACTATGTTAGATGAAGTGCGCGCATTGTTATCGGGCTCATCTGTTGAATAATATTAGATAAAAGCAAAGACGAAAAGAATAAGAGGGCAATTTGGCAATAACTGACGCGTGGCTAACCGAAAAAGTAAGCCAGCGCCACATCACTATCACAAAATATGCAGACTACTTGTGGCTGCTAGATGCGCGCGGTGTGGCGTATTTACCCGCATGCGATTGGCTTATAGTGTCTGATCTCCACTTAGAAAAAGGCAGTTATTTACGCAGTTATGCGAACCCGTTACCGAGTTTAGATTCCACCGCTACGTTAACGCGATTAGAAAGTATCATCGATGATTACAAGCCACTGCGAGTAATCAGCTTAGGTGACAGCTTTCACGATAAACACAGCATGTCGCGCATGACCTTTGATGACCGTCAGCACTTATGCAGATTAGTTGATAGTGTGAACGAGTGGATGTGGGTAGAAGGTAATCATGACCCAGATTTGCCAGAGGGTATTCCTGGCACGCCATGCTATGAAATAGTGCTAGATAATATGGTATTCAGACACGAAGTAGAAACGAGTGAAACTCGTGCTCAAGTTATTGGCCATTATCACCCCAAAAAGCGCACAACTATCACCCGTCGCCGTTACTCAGGCAAATGCTTTACTAACAACGAAAATGTATTTGTGATGCCAGCCTTTGGTCAGTTCACGGGTGGGCTGGATATAGATGAAGAGGTAATGCTAACGCTTCTGCCCAAACGCTCACGACAGGTATTCATGCTCTATGATGGAATTGTATTTAAAATATAACACTATCAAAAATGGGGGGCAGGTTTCTGATCCTGCCCCCCATTATTTGGGTTAGTCGCGCCAGCGCTTGGTTAGTTCGTCGTAGGCGTCTATGCGGCGGTCGCGGAAGTAAGGCCAAATGCGCTTGACCTGTTCGGTACGTTCCATATCAAGCTCTACGGTTAGCGTGGTTTCACCTTCAGCTTCGGCTTTGGCCAAAATCTCACCTTGCGGGCCTGCTACAAAGCTTTGTCCCCAGAACTGAATACCTGGATCACCTTCAACAGGTGACGCTTCAAATCCAGTGCGGTTTGCCACGATAACCGGTACTGAGTTTGCCACAGCGTGAGAGCGCTGAATGGTTTCCCATGCACCATGCTGACGGGTACGCTCTTCTACTGTGTCAGTTAAATCCCAGCCGATTGCGGTAGGGTAGAACAACAAGTCCGCACCTGCCATCGCCATTAGGCGCGCCGCTTCTGGATACCACTGGTCCCAACACACCAATACGCCAAGTTTACCTACGCTGGTTTCAATAGGCGTGAAGCCCATATCGCCCGGTGTGAAGTAAAACTTCTCGTAAAAGCCTGGGTCATCAGGAATATGCATTTTACGATATTTGCCCGCAATTTCTTTACTGCGGTCGAACACGACTGCGGTGTTGTGATACAAACCTGAACCGCGCTTTTCAAATAAAGATGTCACCAACACGATATTGTGTTTTTCGGCTAGTTCACCAAAAAATTCTGTCGCAGGTCCAGGAATTGGTTCAGCCAAATCAAAGGCGTCAGTATCTTCTTGCTGGCAAAAATACAGGGTGCTGTGTAGTTCTTGAAGCAAAATACACTCGCATCCTTCAGCGGCTAATTTGGCAATTTGCTCGGCACTTTTATTCCAGTTCGTTGCTTTATCGTTATCGGCAACGGCCTGTTGTACCAGACCCACTTTTAGCTTAGCTGGGCGCATGTAATGACACTCCTTTCTTTAAGGTGGTGATAATCGAATCTTTTAATGTATTTGTGGGAACCTGCATGGAAATGCAATGCAAGCTGCCGTATTGTCTTACGAGTACACTGCAATCGATTGGTTCAACAATATGATTGGGATGTGCTCTTTGTACAGTCTCAATGGCTTCTGCGTCTTCCTCTTCACCGTAAACAGGCAATAATATTGCGTTGTTACAAATTAAGTAATTTGCGTACGATGCCGGCAGGCGATCCCCTTCGTCGTTTACAATATTAGGCAGCGGCAGATGAAACTGTTCATGCTCAGGCAGCTCAAGGGCGCACTCGTCGCACAACGCTCTCAACCCTTCAAAGTGACTGTCATTAGGACGGTTGTTACACGCCTGAATCACTAAGCCTTTGTTCGGCGTGAAGCGCACTAATGTGTCGATGTGACCGTCAGTATCATCGCCTTCTAAATGACCATGTTGCAAAATAGTAACTTTGCTGCAGCCTAGCATATCTTTAAATGCATCTTCGTAAGCGCTTAGCGACATATCACCATTACGCTCAGGGTTAAGTAAACACTGGGCAGTACTTAATAGGTGTCCGTCTTCATCAATTTCCAGCGCGCCACCTTCAGCTACAATTGGGCTGCTGCGAAGTACAGATTTACACATGCTGGCAAGATAACGCTGATTCGCCAGATTATCTTCAGCGGCGTTAAACTTATTGCCCCAACCGTTAAAGCGAAACTCTACCGGCGAGCCATTGCCTTCACTGTCTTTACAAGTGATGAAGCCGTAGTCGCGCATCCATGTGTCGTTAAATGAGGCAGGAACAATAAGCACTCGAGCGTTCTCTGGTAAACGAGAATTAAGATCGTCTACGTCACTCGGCGCACATAATAAAATCACACCCGCATCGTTGCGGTTTACTGCAGCAATCACGTTCAGATAGGTCGCTCTCGCGTCTTCTAACCATGGAGCCCAGTCGGTTTGCGCATGAGGCCACGCTAACATAACAGCATCAATGTTATGCCATTCAGGCGCCATAGTACGGTTGCCGTGCATAGTAAAATTCCAAATAGCTACGAAATAGGGTTCGGATTATAGCCATGCCTCAGCATGAGACCAAGGCAAATGGCGATGAAATTAATTGGCGGTGACGATTACTTTAAGCCATAAGGAAAACTGAAATGAACGAAAAGGGGGCGGCTTTTATTTCAAATGCCGCCCACCGTTGAGGTGAAGGGTTTGCCCTGTCACGTAGTCACTATCAAATAAATAGTTCACGGCTTTCACGGCCTCTTGCGCCCCAGGTACTATCTCTAACAGTGACTTTTCTAACGCTTTTTGTTTATAAGCTTCGTCATCACCCTCATTGAACATAAGCAAAGCTGGGGCAATGCTATTTACTTTTACCTTTGGTGCTAGCTTCTTAGCAAATGATAGGGTCAGGTTGTGCAGGGCTGCCTTACTTGCCGCATAAGCCATGTGTTTCTCGCTGCCTGTTTCTTGAACGTAGTCAGTCATATGAATAATGTCAGACTGAACGTCGCAATCACAAAGAGCCTTTTCAAGTGCCAAGTTTATGCGGTAAGGGGCAACAGCATGGACCAACATCATGCGTTCAATCAAGCTATGCTTGTCATGGTTATCTTTTTCTTGCGCCCAATCTGACGCGTTGTGGATCACCGCTCGATAGGTTTTACTGATTGCCTTAATCTCATCAATTGCTCGATCAATAGCCGCCTCAGTGCTAAAATCAGCCTGTAAGACTGTAGCACCTTTATCCTCAAGCATTGAAATACTTGGACGAAGTGTTCGATAAGTCACGACAACGTGGTGGCCCTGGTCAAGTAAAGTATTGGCCATAGCTAAGCCTAAACGTTGACTTGCGCCTGTAATTAACACAGGTGAATTCAAGATGATGTCCTTCTTTCGTAAAAGGTAACGGTCTTATTATTCTGTGCCAAATGCACAGTCGGTAGCAATGACATTAAATAAAAGTCATGTTGCCAAGTAATCGATCTGTAACGAACTCATGCTCGTACAAGATCAAAAAAGAAGTAACTACGGATAAAGTAATGTTAGCAAAAGAAGCGGTAATTGTGCGCGACGCACTAGACCCCTCTATTTCAGAGCCAGCACAACGTGTACGAGAAGCATTAGAAGCCAAAGGTTTAGAAACACCTATGGTGGCTAATGGTCTTACTGACGAGCAAAAGCGCAAACGAATAGAAAGTGCTATGCGTGACGTAATGGACACGCTTGGCCTTGATCTAACTGACGACAGTTTGTGTGATACGCCCACGCGAATCGCTAAAATGTATGTCAATGAAATCTTCGGTGGATTGGACTACCGCAAATTTCCTAAGATTACTGCCATTGAAAACAAGATGCAGATTGACCAGCCTGTACAGGTATCTGATATAAGCCTGACCAGCACTTGCGAACACCACTTTGTTACTATTGATGGCACGGCAACGGTGTCTTACATACCCAAAGACACAGTGATTGGTCTTTCAAAGATAAATCGCCTTGTTGGTTTCTTTGCTCAACGTCCTCAGGTACAGGAGCGCTTGACACAGCAGGTGTTAATAGCGTTACAAACGCTTACTAACACTGAAGATGTAGCAGTAAGTATTAATGCTACGCATTACTGTGTTAAAGCGAGGGGAATTCGCGATACCAACTCGTACACGAAAACATCTGCACTTGGTGGTCGTTTCCTTACTGATAGTGAATTGAAACGAGAGTTTTTTCGGTAGTTAATGGTTGTTTGTTTCGGAACTTTATTTAAGAACTTTAAAAGCCGCTCATGAAGCGGCTTTTTGTTTGCTAACATTTTGCTACGCTTTCCAATGCGCTTTATTTGATAACAAGCTCTGCATCCAGTGAATCGACAATCAAATTGATACGGCCACCAATACCATCGGCCGCCGTTAAACTGAGTACTTTATTGCAGCACCCACAAGATTCATGCTGTTCGTGATACATGTCGCGAACTGTTTCTAGCTGGAAGTCATTTATTGCGCCGCAATACGGGCACATGTATTCCAAAGCACTATCACTTTGCATCGTTTTATCCGTTACCATGTTAAACATATCCATATGACATAAGTCGAATCCCGCTGTGTAATACTTCTGCGTGAAGCAAGAAACAAACCACACACAACAAGAAGAGTGCTACTTCCGCGTCAATCAGTTTGAGAGCCAGTCAAACACAGGCCAAGCTACCAAAGTTATGCGGAAGCTACGTGAACTATCTATTCACTATAAAAAGTATAGTGGGTATTTATTGGTGTGCCTGTGAAAAAATGACTTATTCGATAAGTCACTGGCAGTAAAGATAATTAATTTGGCGACTAAGCCGCGGATAACTTGCTAACCACTTTTCAAACAGCAATTAGCAAGATATGGCGAAAGCTCGAACTTTAATCAGCAAGAAGCCACATTTGTTGAAAAGGCTCAAGCAATAGTGGTGAAGCATTCATTTCGACCGTTTCATCAGTTAGCAAATCTCGGCTTGATGCGCCCTTTAGTGTTGCCAAAAGGCTACGCTGAATGGTCTGAGGGTGCTCACTGAAGTTACATATTACAAGCAGCTTGTGACCCTGTGTATTTTCCCGAAGAAAAGCAAAGCAATGATGGTTATCGGCATCTAAAATTTGGGTGCTAGACTGCCCGAAAATCGCATTCTGCTTTCTAATTGCTATCATTTTGCGCAATCCATTAAACACGTGAAGGCTCGCAGTCTCTGTAGGGTTGGCTGGCGACGTGTTTCCTAGCGCCAATTCCGTATCTGCGCGGGTAACGGCAATTCGGTTTACCCATCTGTCGTCGTGCTTTTTGGTGTCATCAAATCGATAGCTGTAGTCATTAAGCTTGCCTACTTCATCACTTGAGTAAAGTAACGGAATACCTCCAATGCTAAAGGTGATACCGTAAAGCAGCATCATTCGTTTCACAGCGTCATCAATGCCTTTTGAATCGTTGGATTTAAGCGCGCCTTCTAGCCCACATAAAGAGGCTAGTGAACCACACACACGACAATCGCCGTTAGAAGGGTTTTCAGCAAACGGCACGCCGTTGGCAAAACTTCCTTCAAAACGACCGGTATAAAATTGATTAAGAAAATGGCGGTGATCGAATGCGTTAATACCCAGTTCGTTGGCTACCGCGTCGTCGAAGGTCCATCCGATATCGTCGTGGCATCGCACGTAGTTCACCCATGTGCAGTTCTCAGAAATAGAGAAGCTCTTTTTCATTGAGCGCGTAAGCAAACGGGTTTTACGCGTGGCTAACGAATTCCATAGCAGTGCCATTAGCAAAGGGTTGTAGGATAGCTGACACTCATCTTTGTCGATGTACTTAAGTACTTCGTCAGGGTGCACGATGGCTTCTGACTTAAAGACCACGGCAGGCGCTACAATTTGTAAGCAACAGTTGAACGCTTGTATAAGTACGTGGGCCTTTTCCTGATTTTCGCAGTTAGTACCAAGCTCTTTCCAAATAAAGGCCAACGCATCTAAACGCAGTGCAGCGCTACCTATATTGGCCAGAAACAACATTTCAGACGTGATAGCGTTAAACACCTCAGGATTACTGTAGTTTAAATCCCATTGAAAGCTGTTAAATGTCGTCCATACCCATTTTTCTATCTGTTCATTAAAGGTGAAGCTACCTCTTCTTACCTGGGGAAATATTTCTCTTAAAGTATGTTCGTACTGATCGGGAATGGTTCTGTCATCGAAAAGGTAGTAGTAGTCTTGAAACTGCTTCTCACCAGCCAGTGCAGCTTTCGCCCAAGCGTGCTCGTCAGAGGTATGATTGAACACAAAGTCGAGAACAAGATTTATTCCCTCTTTCTGAAGTGCTGAAGCAAGCTTTTCCAGGTCTTTCACTGTGCCTAGCGTTGGATTAACCTTGCGATAATCCGACACAGCATATCCGCCATCGCTATCCCCTTTGGGCGCATCGTATAAAGGCATTAAGTGCACATAGGTAACGCCTAAAGACTTAAAGTAGGGAATTTTGTCATGCAAGTCATTCAGAGTGGGGCCCATCAGGTCAACATAGCAGGCCATGCCGACTTGCTGTTCGTCGCGATACCAAAGCGGGTTTTTTAACCTTTCATTATCAAGCTTTTTGAGGGCTGGTTTACGGCTTTTTAACCCGTCTCTTAATATTTCAACCAGTTTTTGTAAATGAAAGTAGCAGTCATACTGGTGCCCATAAACGTAGGTATATTTGTCAAAAAGACGAGGAAAATGTTCCTTCAAGCGACGCGTAAAAGTTGTTGCATCTTTCTTACTTAGGCCAGATAAATCGGTTGATGCCAAGATTCGGTCTAAACATACACCACTGTCAGCAGCATAGCTCATAGAAAACTCCAAAGTGCGACGCTTAAGTGCGTCATACAACCTATCCTAATTAACAGGTTTACAGGCTTTTTAAATTCTGTTAACTTTTATCTTAAACGATTAAGCTCATTTATCAAGTTTATTACATCGTTATTTTTGACCTACTGAATGCGTGCAATGATCAACGTGTTTTTGTGAAGTTTAGAAGGGCGGAACAAGGCCTTTCATACCGTGCTTGTGAGACAGACTATGCCCAATCATGATCCTAGTAGCAGAATTATCAGATGGCTAACCTACCTAATGTTTATGATGTTTGCGATGACGTCAGACTCGGTAGGCGAGATAATCAAAGAAGTGAAAGTGGCGTTCTCTGTCACCAATGCTCAAGCAAGCTTAATGCATTCACTCCCCATGTTAGGTATTGCCTTATCGGGTCTATTCCTAGGTTTTTTGGCTGATAAGTTAGGCCGCAAGCCTACCATTATCATTGGTTTAGCGTTGTTTGGCCTTGCATGCTACAGCTTCTTAATTGCTAACGACTTTGTGTTGATTGTAAGTTTAATGAGCTTATCTGGTGTTGCCGTGGGTATCTTTAAAACAGGTGCGCTGGCGCTCATCGGTGATATTTCAACATCGACCAAGCAGCACACAGCAACTATGAATGGAGCAGAAGCCTTCTTTGGCGTTGGCGCAATTATCGGGCCTCTTATTGTCGCTTATCTTATTCATCAAGGCGTTGCATGGCAGTGGCTTTATGTAATCGCTGGTGGTGTTTGTACGCTACTTATAATCGGTGCTTTGCTGGTGAAATACCCCGCTTACACTCGAGATACAGCCTCAGGTGAAAAGAAAGTATCGATAGCGCAGAGCTTAAGTTTAGTGAAAAACCCCTATGCTTTAGGATTTTCAGTAGGCGCGTTTTTATATGTCGCCGCAGAAAGCGCCATTTATGTGTGGATGCCGAGTTATTTAGTGTGCGATGCGACTACGCTTAAAGCGACCTACGATTGTTATACTGAAGGCTTCTCTCAGACCCTTGCAATATACTCGGTAACGGCATTCTTTATCCTTCGTGCTGCAGGGCGTTTCGTAGGCATCTGGATGATGTCTCACTTCAACTGGGCATTGGTTCTTATGGTGTTCACTGGTGCTATTGTACTGTGTTTCGGTCTTGGTCTGTGGGGCGGAAAACAGCTTGCGTTGTTTCTATTCCCGCTAACGGGCATTTTCATGTCAGTAATTTATCCTACCTTTAACTCAAAAGGCATAAGCTGTTTCCCAAAACATCAACACGGAAGCGTAGCCGGAGTAATCTTGTTCTTCACCGCAGCAGGTGCGGCCGCAGGGCCTTTCATCATGGGCCTGGTGAGCGACGCCAATGGTGGCGACGCCAAGTATGGCTTTATGGTAGCCACGGGTTTTGCTGCTGTACTCTTTGTTGGCTTGGTGTATAACTATATTAAGAACCCTACCAAAGAACGTTTAGCGGAAATTGAGGCAAGCGAATACGCCAACTAAACGCAATGTTCGCTTTTTATTCCTTAAAACCGTAACGTGCCGGGCTTGCTCTCGGCACTGGTTTTTCCTCACGTTGTTGTTTAAGCTTCGGTTATTCCTATCAGTTTCTAGTCTAATCACGTTCCATGGATGAGTTAAAACAAGCGCAAGCCCTTTACGACACTCTTGTAGAATTTGCAGTGACCTACAGTTTCCAAATTGTAGGCGCCGTCATTATTTTTCTGCTTGGCTGGTGGGTGGCCAATAAAATAGGCCACATGGTTGAAAACCTGATGGTCAGCAGAAATATCGATATTACGCTGAGCCGCTTTACCGGCGGTGCCAGCAAGCTAGTGGTATTGGGTATCGTAATAATTATAGCATTAGGTAATGTGGGCATTAGCGTAACCCCACTTATTGCCGCCGTGGGTGCTGTTGGTTTAGGTGCAGGTTTAGCCATTCAAGGCATGTTGGCCAATTATGCCGCTGGCTTTACCATAATTATTACCCGTCCTTTCGTTGTTGGCGACACTATCCGAGTGCGTGGTGTTGCAGGGGTGGTCGATCAAGTCATGTTGCCCTATACCATTCTTATTGACGAAGACAATGTTCACATCCAAATACCCAACAAACTGATAGTCGGTGAAATCTTGCATAATTCTGCAGAGAACATGTTGATTGAACTTGAAATTGGCGTTGCCTATTCCAGTAAGGTCGATGAGGTAATCGATGTGATTCGCAAGGCTGTTGAAACGGTAGATGGAGTCAGCGAAGAAAAGTCACCCGCCATTGGTGTAGATAATTTTGGCGACAGCAGTATTAACTTTGGTATTCGGGTTTGGGCGCCAGCTGTAAGGCATTTCGAAGTGCGCTATGCACTAAACCAAGCCATTTTTAATGCCCTTCAGCAGCATGATATTGAAATACCATTCCCGCAGCGGGAAGTCAGGATGCTCGACCAATAAAAGTTTGTATCGCTATTGATAAAAATGCCGAATAAGAGACCCCTTATTCGGCATTTTTCTATTACGGCTACGCGATTTTTAGATTTCGTATAGCTCTAGAGGTAAACCGTCAGGATCTTGGAAAAATGTAAAGCGTTTGCCGGTGTATTCATCGGTTCTCATTGGCTCGCATTCAACTCGCTTATTCGTTAGGTGGTTGATCATTTCATCAAGGTTGTCCACTTTGAACGCTAGGTGCCTAAGTCCTTGCGCTTCTGGGCGCGACGGTCTTTGCGGTGCCCCCGGAAACGAAAAAAGCTCAATCTGACTGCCATCAGGTAACGCGAGGTCACATTTGTAAGAGTCTCTGGCTTCACGGTAGTTTTCATCAATAATCGAGAAGCCCAACACGTCCGTGTAAAACGTCTTTGAGCGAGGGTAGTCACTACAAATGATAGCAACGTGGTGAAAGCCTTTCAGCATCTTAATTTCCTTAATATTTATGCTTACGGCATCTCTTGACAGCGAGCAGCCTCAAATAACTTGTACCAGTGCTCTCGACTTAAATGAACATCTTCAGCCTTTTGGCTTGCTTTAATTCTGTCAATATTGGTACTGCCCAAGACGGGCGCAATGTTGGCAGGATGTCGCATCAACCAGGCCAAAACAATCGCTTCAGGCGTAGTTTGATATTCACCTGCAAGTTGAGCCACTAAGTCTGCTGTTGCACGGTCATTACTATTTTCAACTTTTGCACCTGTGTATCTACCTTGTGCCAAGCTTCCCCATGCCTGAAGTTGCACGTTGTTCATCATGCAGTATTCAAGTGTGCCGGGCGCATAACCTGTATCGCGATTAGCCGCACTGTTGGTAGTAATACCGTCTTCTAACCAGTCTCTAAAGCCAAGGCTCATTTCAAGTTGGTTAGCAACAATAGGTGTGGAAAGTGCAGACTGCAGGTAATTAATTTGGTGACCATGCATGTTTGAAACGCCAACATGCTTTATTTTACCTTGCTGCTGAAGCAGCTTCAGTGTACCGGCGACTTCGTCTAGCTCCATAAGTGGATCTGGACGATGCAGCAGCAGTATATCAAGCTGTTCTATTCCTAATCTAGAGAGAATGCCTTCAACCGACGTGTGAATGTGATTTGCTGAAAAGTCGTAACGCTTTGGTCCTAAATCATCCTCAAATCGTATTGCACATTTAGATTGGATAATCATTTTGTCTTTTAATTCGGGTGCTTGCTTGAGCGCTTCACCAAAAACCGTTTCGGCTTTGCCGAACGTATAAATATCAGCATGATCAAACACATTAATATCTAAACTCAGCACAGTATCAATGATGCTTCTTGCTTGGCTTATATCGGCTTTGGTTGCCGGTTTGTCGTTCCAACCGCCACCTAAGCCCATGCATCCATATATTAAGCGGCTTGCGTGTGAAAACTGTGCATTCATGTCATTTTCTCCCTGTTTGAGAATATCGAGTGGGCAGGGCCTGTATTAGCTCAAGGCTTGTTTTAAAAG
>NZ_JAFLMX010000179.1:0-1292 GCF_017849675.1 Alteromonas sp. AO-Serp | reverse complement strand
CTCGCCAGCCGAATGCTATCGCTATTACCCGATATGAGCGAGGAAGAAGCGTTGGAAGTGGCTGCCATTCACTCTGTGAAAGGCGAAAAACTGCATGCAGAGCGTTTTCTAACTCGCCACCTCCGCTCGCCCCATCATACTAGCTCTGCGGTGGCGCTTACTGGCGGTGGCTCAAACCCTGTACCGGGTGAAATATCGCTGGCTCATAATGGTATTTTGTTTCTAGACGAACTGCCTGAATTTGGGCGAAAGGCACTGGATGTATTGCGCGAGCCACTTGAAACCGGCGACGTGCATTTGTCTCGTGCTTCAGGAAGCGCCACATACCCCGCCAACTTTCAACTAGTAGCGGCGATGAACCCAAGCCCGACGGGTGATATTGATGATAACCGACTAACCCCGCAGCAACAGCTCAACTACTTGAACCGGTTATCGGGACCACTGCTTGATAGAGTTGATATACAAGTCGAAGTGCCGCGCCTACCTGACTACGACCTGCCAGAGCGTGCCAATAGACCTGACGACTCGTTACACGCAACGCGAGAGCGAGTCATTGCAGCGCGTCACAAACAAGGGCTACGGCAAGGTAAGCCAAATGGTGCGCTGCACGCAGGTGAGCTTGCCGATATATGCTTGCTAGATGACGCTGACTTGCAGTTTTTACAAGCCGCTGCTAAACAGCTTAATTTGTCTATGCGGGTGTTTCATCGCACGTTAAAAGTGGCAAGAACCATTGCTGACCTTGAAGAGCAGAACGCTGTATCGCGGGCGCACATTGCAGAAGCATTGGGCTATCGCGCCCTCGATAACCTTATTAAACAGTTGAGCGCTAGCTGAGCATCAGCTATGCCTTAAACTTAGCCTCGCGCTTGCAAATTAAGCTGCATAAAGGCGTTAATAAGCGGCTCGTTTTGCTTATCCTGCAAGCAGCACAAACCTAAAGCATAAGGCTCAATATCTTCAACAGGTATTTGGGTTACAGCATTGGCCATACTGGAGTGATCAAGTACCACTTTAGGCACAAATCCCACGCCACATTCAAGTGCCACCATGCTCACGATGGCCTCGTTACCGCCGACATAAGCATACACATTTGGACGAATGCCATGCTCAGCAAACCAGTGATAGGCAGTACGACGGGTTGGGCCAGTTTCGGGCATAATCACCTGATGCTTGGTCCAGTCCAACTGGCTTAGTTGAGTAAGTCGCCACTCTCTTGGGGCAATAAGTACCAAAGGCACTTTATCAAGCGCGGTGAAATGCAAATCTGTCGGCATATCAGGGGTGTAGAT
>NZ_JAFLMX010000257.1:0-10474 GCF_017849675.1 Alteromonas sp. AO-Serp | reverse complement strand
GCGGGAAGTTTGACGTACACGTTCTCCCACGGCTTACGTTTTTCTTTTTCTTTTTGAGCTGGCTGAATAACGATAGGTGCAGCTTCTGGCGCCTCGCTGCTTTTGGTGTCTTTATCCTGCGAATCGCACTCAGGCTCCATCTGATAAGGGCTTGGGATAGCGTCAATCTTGCCCGGCCTGTCAAGAGAGGTCGAGTCAACACCTTGCCACTCAGGTAAGGCTTCTTTTACGATAATTGCCGTACCGCGAATGTCTCGCAAATCAGCAATATCTTCACCTGCCGCTAAGCGATGAGTTACTTCAACAAGAGGACGTTCGGCGTTACCGAAAAAGAGCATATCCGCTTTGGAATCGAACAGTACAGAGCGGCGTACTTTTTCACTCCAATAGTCGTAGTGCGCAATGCGACGTAAGCTGGCTTCTATGCCACCAACAATAACAGGCACACCTTTAAACGCTTCACGGCAGCGCTGTGAATAAACGGTAACTGCACGATCAGGGCGCTTACCACCTACATTGCCTGGCGTGTAAGCGTCATCGTGACGAAGCTTTTTGTCAGACGTGTAACGGTTTATCATAGAGTCCATATTGCCGGCTGTTACGCCGAAATACAGGTTGGGTTTACCCAACTTCATGAAATCGTCTTTGCTGGTCCAGTCTGGCTGAGAAATAATACCCACGCGAAAACCATGCGCTTCAAGTACTCGGCCAATCACCGCCATACCAAAACTAGGGTGATCTACATACGCATCGCCCGTTACCAAAATAACGTCACAGCTGTCCCAGCCAAGGGCATCCATTTCTTCCTTCGACATGGGGAGAAACGGCGCAGTACCCAGGCAGTGTGGCCAATATTTAGGGTAAGAAAACAGACCGCGATCGGCCTTAATGGTGGCTTGCATAGTAATCACATCTAGATAAATCAGAGAGTTGCTGAGCTTAAATAAGGCTGTAGCTCAGAATAAGTGCGTAATTATAGCAGTGTTGGCCAAGCTAAGGTATAGCACTGTCATTAAATTAAAGAGCTTTGTATACTCACTTAAAGCAACAAGCTGCAAAGCTAGCCATGAGCGCAGGTTTTTATAAGCGCTTCAAATGCCCGCATTTAGCGAATGAAAGGCTTGTCTATTTACAACGAAGAGAATTAACAACGACTATGGCGTATTGGCTATTTAAAACAGAACCTGATGCATTTTCAATCGATGACTTGGCAAACCGCCCAGAACAAACGGAACCGTGGGACGGCGTAAGAAATTACCAAGCGCGTAACTTTTTACGAGACGGCGTTAAACGGGGTGACAAAGTATTTATCTATCATTCAAGTTGCAAGCTGGTCGGCATTGCAGGTGTTGCTGAAGTGGTAAGAGACGGCTACCCGGACACCACGCAGTTTAACCCTAAATCAAAATACTACGATCCTAAATCAAGTCAGGATAACCCCCGCTGGTATCGCGTTGACGTGAAATTTGTAGAGAAATTTTCAAGCGTTCTGCCGCTTTCAGTGATTAAAACGATGGACGGTATTACTGAACTGCCATTGGTCAAAAAAGGTGGAAGACTGTCAATCATGCCTGTAGAAGAGGCTGAATGGCAGCAACTGTATGCTGCTGCCAAACAGTAAGTTAAATGCTAAAAAGCGTAGCCGTCATATCTTGTTAGCTTGCTAAAGCTAAATATAAGGGCTATCGCTATGCGCTAACTTTCTAGCGTGCGGTGTATCTAGCGGTTTTATCTAGCGTGATTAGCTAACAAGTATCCGCTACTTGCCAATGGCAAATTTAGTATCGGCATCGCGCAATAGGAAAAGTGCAAAGCACGCGCCCCACATTGGCCATGCAGCAAAAAACAGCAGGTGATTAAAGGCATCTAGATACTGCGGGAATGAAGACAGAGTAGACCCACCGTGAAGAATAAAAATAAGACCGTAGGTGTATTTTTTCGCAAGTCCCGCTAAGAACGCCAAAACCAGCGCAAGCTGCAGTGCGCCCATAACGTAAACGGCCATTTCAGGCACGCCGCCGATACCATAGAACTTTTCAAAAATGGCCATGCCGTGGGCTGGGTTAACAAACTTATCGAGTGTCCATACGAACATAACGATAAATATTGTTACGCGAAGAGAAAGTAGCGACCATTGTAGTCGGTTTTGAATATCGGTGTTGTTTTGCATACATGCTCCAAAAGTATAATAGTGCAAGCATACTAGAACGACCGTTCAAAATAAAAATTTCAATTAATTTTGTGTTTTTTAATATTTTTTTGAAAATTAAATGTACTGAAATTTTTTGTGACGCGTATCGGTCTTGTCGAACAAGAATTAAAAATACGGATCTGTTAATGAAAAAAGTAATCGGCCTAGCCGTTAGCACACTCGCACTTGCCATCAGTCAATCGCTCTATGCCCAACAAGCGGCAGATATTGAAGTGGTTGAGGTAACCGGAAACCAGCAGAGTTTAGATACACTAAATCCTGGCGATAACACACTTAAAGGCATTTTCGGTAGCGGTTTAAGTGCAGCTGAGACGCCTAGAGCGGTGACGTCACTGTCGGCACAAGCGATAGAGGCACTTAACATTAACGATTTACACGACATCGTAAAAGCGGCGCCCAACGCGTACGCCTCTAGCGGCTTTGGCACGCCAAGCCTGCCCAGTATACGCGGCCAATTAGGTGAGCTTTTTCAAGATGGTATAAGACGTCAAGCAGGCAACAATGGCTTTGGTTTGCCTTTGTCGTTCAATAGCGTTGAGCAAATTGACGTGGTGAAAGGGCCGTCGCCAGTGTTGTTTGGTAGCACGCAGCGCAACGGTGGCTTTGTAAACCTTCAAACAAAGGTTGCGCCGACCACAGAAAGCAAGGGGAAAGTCACCCTTCGCGCCGGGCGCTGGGATCAGTATTCAGCGCAAGTGGATTACGGCACAGCTATAGAAGAAGGTAAAAGTGGTATTCGCTTTAGTGCAGAGTACTTAGACCATGGCAGTTTCTACGATTTTGCCGAGCGCGATAGCACGAACCTGTTTGTAGCCTATCGCTATACGCCAAGCGATGTACTGACGTGGGATATCAGCGCGGAGTATTATGACACAGACTATCCAGACAACGCAGGTATCAACCGCCCAACGCAAGACCTTATCGATAACGGTATTTATATTACTGGGCAAGGCACTCAGCCGAATGGCAGTACAGTACCGGGGGCAGGTGCTATCATTTCTCCTACCGGAGAAGTGGTTATTCCTCGCAACCGCGTATTCACAAATCCTGACGACATTAACGGTGCTGAAACTACGGTTATTCGAAGCAGTGTCGAATACAAAATGACTGATAACGTGGCGCTTCGCAACATTAGTTATTATCAATATCTTGAACGTGAAGAAATAGCGCAAAATAGCTTTGTTGAGATCATTGACGGGGCTGACACGTTCGAAAACCGTACTGAGCTAGATTATAAGTGGAACGACAGCCAAACCACGACCGTAGGGTTAGCGCTACGCTACAACGACGTGTTGGGCTATAGCCAGTTTACCACTGAGGCCGATAATCCGATTGATTTAACCGGGCCTATCTCAAACCGCGTTATTCCGCTTACCGATGCCCAAAAAGCCCGATTAGTTGAGTTGCGTCCTGGCGTATATGTTTCACCGGGGGCGCAATACGACGTAGACGGTGATGGTAACGGCGATTTTAACTTGTCAGACACCACCGACTCTACCGCATGGCAAACAGGCCTGGCGCTTCAGCAGCGCTCTATTTGGACCGACAAATTTTCAACGATTGCTGGCTTACGTGTTGATTACTATGACGTAGACGCGCGTGACCCACTAGCGCCGATTGGTGTTGAAGCAGCTTCAGATTCGTACAGTGATACATTAACCAGCTACCAGTTAAGTGCAGTGTACAAATTAACGGGTGATGTAAATGTTTACGCGGCGTTTTCAGAAAACGACGCAACATCGAACAGCATGGCGGGTGGCACGGTGTTAGGCGGTAATAACGAGATTAACCCGCTTAACTTTGCTACTGAAAATACGCTGTACGAAGTGGGTGTAAAATATGCGCCAAACAGCAGCTGGTATGCAGAGGCCGCTGTGTTTGACCAAACCCGAAGCCTACGTAACCGTGATGGCAGTAACAGTGGTGTGAAAACGCAAGGTTTCGAACTACAAATGTTCTATCAAGCAGACGATGTTTGGATCAATGCCGCGTATAGCTATTTAGACGCGCGTTTTGATGATTCAGCGGCGTTTCAAGGTACGGCGCAGGTTATTGATGCGTTTGATAATAGTCGTCCTGATATTATTGAAGGTACAGGAGTAGGATCACCTTCTTTTGCCGCGTTCCCTGCATCAGACAGTCGCGTTCAGGGGATCCCGCCACAAATTGCTTCTATTAACGCTGGCTGGCAAATTACGGATGACCTGCAAGTGGGGGCAAGTGCGCTCTATACCAAGTCATTCCCACTAGACTTTCTGCAAACGGTGCATATTCGCGACCAATATACGGTTGATGTAAATGCAGACTATCAAGTAACAGATGACCTTCGATTGCGTTTAGATATCATTAATGTGACCGATGAAGAAAACTGGCAGCCGCTGTTTGAAGGTGGGTATTTCGGTGCGACACTTGTCATGCCAAACGTACCTCGTCACGCTCAAGTTACCATGCAATACGCGTTTTAAGCGCTAAGGATATTTATGTTTAAGAAAATAGCGCTTTTAGGGGTTATTGTTGCCGCCATATTTAGCTTTTTTTATTTTGATTTAAATAGCTATCTAACCCTTCAAGGTATGAAGGATTCACTCGATACGTTTCAATCGCAGATTGCTCAAAACCCAGTATTAAGTATTGGTGTGTTCTTTGCCATTTATGTTGCCGTAACTGCACTTTCTTTGCCGGGTGCGGCTATTTTGACCCTGGCAGCAGGGGCTTTGTTTGGCCTGGTTCAAGGCTTAGTTATTGTATCGTTTGCCTCGAGCGTAGGGGCAACGCTGGCGTTTTTAGTTTCACGCTTCATATTACGCGACACCGTGCGAAACAAGTTTAAAGAAAAGCTTAAAAAGATTGATGAGGGCGTGGAAAAGCAAGGTGCGTTTTACTTATTTACCCTGCGCTTGGTGCCAGTATTCCCGTTTTTCCTGATCAACCTGTTGATGGGACTAACGTCGCTTAAAACCTGGACATTCTACTGGGTAAGCCAAGTGGGCATGCTTGCGGGCACCGCGGTATATGTAAATGCGGGTACTCAACTTGCCCAAATAGACAGTTTGTCTGGCATTGTCTCGCCTGGGCTTATCTTTTCATTTGTACTTTTAGGCATATTCCCTTGGATAGCTAAAGCTATCGTAGCAGTAGTCAATCGCCGTCGCGTGTACAAAGGCTACAGCAAGCCAAAGAAGTTTGATCGCAACTTAGTGGTTATTGGAGCGGGTGCAGGTGGTTTGGTTACCAGCTATATTGCTGCTGCGGTGAAAGCAAAAGTCACGCTGGTAGAAGCTGGCGAAATGGGCGGCGACTGTCTTAACTACGGCTGCGTACCGAGCAAAGCCATTATAAAAACGGCAAAAGTGGCCAATCAAATGCGCCATGCCGATAGCTATGGTTTAGAGCCGGTAACACCCGCTATGTCGTTTAAAAGGGTGATGGCACGTGTGCACGAAGTGATTGCGGCAATCGCGCCTAATGACAGTGTAGAGCGTTACACTAGCTTGGGTGTTGATGTTGTAAAAGGCTATGCGAAAATTATCGACCCTTGGACGGTGGAAATCAAAAAGAACGATGGCGGCACCCAAACACTAACCACAAAAAATATTGTGGTTGCTACAGGTGCAGCTCCATTTATTCCCGAATTACCAGGCATTGAGCAAAGCGGCTATGTCACCTCTGATACCTTGTGGACCAAGTTTGCTGAACTTGAAGACGCGCCAAAACGTTTAATCGTATTAGGTGGCGGACCTATTGGTTGTGAGCTCGCCCAAGCCTTTTCACGCCTTGGCAGTGACGTAACGCAAGTTGAGCGTGCCCCGCGTTTAATGGGCCGAGAAGATGCGGATGTGGCGGAGTATGCTGAGTCTGTGCTTAGAGAGAGCGGCGTAAACGTATTGACGTCCCATGATGCGCTTCGCTTTGAACAACAAGACGGTGAAAAAGTACTTGTTGTAGCGAAAGAGGGTGTTGAATCTACTATCGCCTACGACGAAGTCATTGTGGCTGTGGGACGAAAAGCCCGTTTACATGGTTTTGGTCTGGAAGACTTAGGTATTCAATTTGATAGAACAATTGAAACAGACGAATACTTGCAAACCCTGATGCCTAATATCTTTGCCGCTGGCGATGTAGTAGGGCCTTATCAATTTACCCACGTGGCCGCCCACCAGGCATGGTACGCTGCAGTCAACGCACTTTTCGGCACGTTTAAAAAATTCAAAGTTGATTATCGTGTTATCCCATGGACAACCTTCATCGATCCGGAAGTAGCGCGCGTGGGCATTAACGAGCGTGACGCTGCCGAGCAAGACATTGACGTTGAAGTAACGCGATACGAGTTTGCAGAGTTAGATCGTGCTGTTGCGGAAAGTGCCAGAAAAGGGTTTATTAAAGTACTCACGCCACCGGGTAAAGACAAGGTACTGGGCGTTACTATCGTCTCGGAACACGCAGGAGACTTACTGGCTGAGTTTGTTATTGCGATGAAGCACGATCTGGGGTTAAACAAGATCCTTGGCACTATCCACGCTTACCCAACATGGGCTGAAGGCGCAAAGTATGCAGCAGGGAATTGGAAGCGCGCAAACGCGCCTGAAAAATTGCTCAGCTATGTAGAGAAATTCCATACATGGCGCAGAGGATAGTTAATGTGAAAAAAGCATTAGCGGTGACAAAAGGCTTAGCGGTGAAAAACGCATTGGTGATGGCGAGAGAACAAGTAATGACAAGAGTAATCGCGATGTCCAGACGAATCACTATTAGAAAATTTGGTCGATTGGCAGTAAGCAGCATCATGCTGCTTGCTGCAAGCGTAAGCTTGTCTGCTCTCTCTGATGAAGCGGTGCCAAAGCAATTGAACAGGCTACACGAACCGTTTAGTGCGTTGCTAAGCGAGCATGTGAAAACCATAGACAATGGTGCCAGCACGCAAGTTGATTACCATGGGTTTAAACAAGATAGGGAACGTTTAACTCAGTATTTAAATAGCTTAGCTAAGGTAGAAAAAAGTACCTTTGACGGCTGGAGCAAGGCCGACCAACTGGCATTTCTTATCAATGCTTACAATGCTTATACCGTTGAGCTAATCCTCACCGAATTCCCAGACATAGACTCTATTCGAGATTTAGGCAGCTTTTTCTCGTCGCCATGGAAAAAGGAAATTGCGCCGCTACTTGGTAAAACCCGTACGCTGGATGAAATAGAGCACGAACTTATTCGCGGACAAAATAAAACCACGGAAGGATATAACGAACCTCGAATTCATTTCGCCGTAAACTGTGCCAGTATTGGTTGCCCTGCGCTGCGAGAAGAAGCGTATGTTGGCGCAAGGCTAGATAGCCAGCTTGACGCACAAGCCAAGCGTTTTTTAGCCGATACGTCTCGCAACAGAATGGACGGTAACACCTTGAAGCTTTCAAAAATATTCGACTGGTACAGCGAAGATTTTGAAAAAAACACCAATCGGAAAAGTGAAAGTTGGCAAGGTATTAAAAACGTAAACACGGAAAATCTCAGCCAATTTTTGCTGTTATACAAAGATGCATTAAACCTATCGAGTCAGCAGGTTTCAGTGCTTGAGCAAGATAACGCAGAGCTAGAATTCTTAGATTACGACTGGGCACTCAATGCCACGCAATAGCGCTTCAGTTAGCACGAAAGCGGCTTGTTTACGCCGCTTTGGCAAGTTTAGTCGCCTCATTAAGGGGCTGGCACTGGCGTCAGCTGTTTTCAGTTCTCAGCTAATCACGGCTTCTCATTCATTTGCGGTACCGTTTGATTTTCCCAGTGTAGATGTTTCTGGCAATGAAATACAGAGCCAGCATCAATCGCCAGTACGTGCGTCAACGGTGCTCAAGCGCACCTCAGCGCAATCGCCTAAAGACGACACACAAAGCAAACCTCTGGTACGTTTTCATGCATGGGGGGGAAGCGCTCAAGTAAATGGTTATTTGCAATGGGTCGCCGCGCAAGTTAGCCAGCGTTTTAACATTGAACTGCAGCACGTTAAGCTTGCTGATACCAGTGACGCCGTGTCACGCGTATTAGCAGAAAAAGCGGCCGGTAATCACGATAACGGCAGCGTAGATTTAATATGGATAAATGGCGAAAACTTTGCGGCAATGAAAAAGCATGGCTTGCTCGCTAAAGACTGGGTTAAAGAACTTGATCATTTCGCGCTAACCCGCCCGGAAAAGAACTCTGCCATGGTAACTGACTTTGGTGAACCCACGCTTGGTATGGAAGCACCGTGGGGGAAAGCGTCCATGGTGTTTTATTATCGCAGCGCGCACATGAAAGCGCTAGGCACTACGCCGGGGCAAACCATTAATGAACTGCTTCGGTTCTCTCAAAAAGCGCCAGGACGCTTCACTTATCCAGTGCCGAGCGATTATTTAGGCATTAGCTTTATAAAATACGCAGCAATTGCTCTTAACGGCGATAAGCAGTCTTTGTTTTACCAACCCGTTACTGAATCGTCTCTTCAGGCTGTATTGCCCGCGCTTTGGGCTTATTTGGACCAATTGCATCCCACTATGTGGCAGCAAGGGAAGTATATGCTTCGCCAAGCCTCACAACTTCAACGCTTGGTTGGCACAGGTGAGCTAACACTCGCGTTTTCATTTACCGCCGCTGAAATTCCATCAGCCGTAAATCGTTTTGATTTACCCGATGATGTTCGCACCTATGCCATGCAAGACGGTAGCCTTGCTAATGTCCATTTTGTGGGGCTGACCTACAATTCGAAAAACAAAACAGCAGCAAAGACAGTAGTAAATTTTTTGCTTTCGCCAGAAGCACAGGCCGAGAAGCAAAAGCTGGAAGTGTGGGGTGACGATACGGTTCTTGATATGGCATCGCTGACACAAGCACAAGCTATGCTGTTTAAAGACGAGGCTGTGCACAAATCTGCCCTCGACAAATCTCAGTCAGCGGTGCTGTTGGCCGAGCCCCATGCAAGCTGGACTGATAAATTGCGCGAAGCCTGGTATAAACGTTACGGGGCACGCTACTAATGTTTACTCACATTACACTTGTTGCACGCTGGTGCTTGCTGCTTTTACTTTGTATTCCCGTATTGGCAGGGCTGGTAGGGGTAATATTTCCTGCGTTAGGTTACTTCCCAGCTATCGGCGCAAACGCCTTTTCAACGCAAGTGTTTGCGACGCTATTCGGTCTTCCAGACATTTGGCAAATGATGTGGTTGTCGCTTTTTACGGGCATAGGCTCAACCCTTTTAGCCGTAATAGCAGCGTTTTGTATTCTCGCCACGTTTTACCAATCTTCCCTGCTAGGCAAAATCCAGGGTGTGTTAAGCCCGTTTCTGGTGTTTCCCCACGCGGCTGCGGCCATTTCCCTTTTATTTGTAGTTAGCCCTTCTGGTATCTTTGCAGCAGTCACCACGCGCTTGAATGCGTATTTTAGTCATGCTTTCACAACCCCCTTTGTTAATGAAATCAGCGAAATGGCATTGCCCGCTGCGAATGATGGAACGCTACTTTATGACAGTCTAGGACTAAGTATACTTATCGCGCTTAGCCTGAAAGAGCTGCCGTTTATTTTGTTAATGACGCTAAGCGTTATGTCTCAGCCGCTGGTGAAAAAGAAACTCACGGGGTATGTAAAGGTGGGGACAGCGTTAGGTTATTCGCCTACTGCGAGCTTTTTTAAACTGGTGCTGCCGACAATTTTTTCCCAGATAAAGTTACCGCTTTTAGCAGTACTAGTTTTCGCCACTTCAAATGTAGAAATTCCACTTATTCTAGGCCCAAATAACCCGAGCACTTTGGCTGTCGCCATTATGCACTGGTTTAATCATATTGATTTGTCCATGCGACTGCTTGCAAGTAGCGCTGCTGTGGTTCAAGTGGCAGTATCAGCGGTGGCGGTAGTATTGTTTTTGGGGATAGAGCGATTAGTGGCATACACCGGTAAGCGCAGCCTTTCAGGTGGTAATCGATATTTTGCCGATGCAGTGTTACGCACGTGTGGCTTTGTCATCATGGCGTTTTACATTATCTTGATTTGCACAGGGGTATACACGGTTGTTGTGTACTCCTTTGCTAAGCAATGGCATTTCCCGCTGCTATTGCCAGAGGGACTAACACTGCTGCATTGGAATACGGCAACAAGTGCGCTGACAACACCGCTTATTAATACCTTATTGCTTGGCGCGCTGGTGAGTACAACTTCATTGGTACTTGTTTTATTTACGCTGGAAAGCGAACAGTTAAAGCCAGCGCGTGCTGTTGCTGAGAATGCATTTTCTGTCTC
>NZ_JAFLMX010000276.1:0-2606 GCF_017849675.1 Alteromonas sp. AO-Serp | reverse complement strand
CATTAAAAGATGATATAGACCTTGATTTGGATTTTTCAGTCAAAGGCGCCGAACTGACTTCCGTTAACCCCTACTCAGGCACCTACATGGGCTACTTCATTGACAAAGGCTTGCTGTCTTTGGCTGTGCAATACAAACTAAACGGTAAGGCGCTGGAAGGTAAAAATCATGTTGTTATTGATCAATTAACGTTGGGCAAGAAGTCGAACTCTGATCAGGCATTAAGCTTACCGCTTGGGCTTGCCATTGCGTTGCTAGAAGACAGAAACGGGGTTATCGATTTGGGTTTGGATGTGTCTGGCGATATCGACAGCCCAGATTTTAGCTTTGGCTCTATTATCCTCAATGCCATTGGTAACATTATTACCAAAGCAGTTACTGCACCCTTTTCGCTACTTGCGAACCTGGTTGGCAGTGACGACGAACTCGACAACGTTGAGTTCGGGTTTGGAGAGCATTCGCTCAGTGCGGACGCTCAAGAAAAACTGAATACCCTTGCCAAAGCCCTTAAAAAACGTCCAGGACTTAGGGTTAATATCGAAGGTACTGTCAACGCCATGTCTGATGCAAGTGCCCTAGCGCAACGTCAGTTGAACACTACACTTTTAACAAGAAGCGGCTATGCTGATTCACCTGCAACTACCGGCAACGTTAGTACTAACGAAAAATCTCTTGCTGGCGGTGAAAATGAAAGTTCCAACACCCTTGGCAGAGTACAGCGCGACTCAATAAGTGGCAGTAGTATCCCACTGGAAGGCCCGTTAGCCGATGCGCTTTTATCCTACTATGTTGAGGTGTTTACACCTGACCTTAATCAAGAATATGACAACATGGTGGCGCAGCTTTACCCTGAACTCGCAAATTCAGACAATGAACAGAGCCAAAAGAGTGCTGATAACAATAAGGAAGTCATTAACGAAGAAAGTGTAAACCGAGCATTAAGCATTGCCCGATACAACAAACTACGTAACAACATTGATATCCCTGAAAGTGACTTAATCCTTCTGGCTGACGCGCGCAGTAAAGCGGTGAAAGGTTATTTGGCAAATGAAGCTGAAGTTGAAGCGAATCGCTTATTCTTGCTTAATACTCAGCACGACCTACATACCGAATTTAGCGGTGTGGAGTTAACGTTAGAGGCGAAATAATGAATGGGTTTGCTTGAGAAACAAAACCCGATAATTTAGAGAGCCATAAGGTCATTAAATAAAAAAGGGTAGCTTATTCAGTTAAGCTACCCTTCTTTGTAAACGTTGTGACTGCTGATATCACTGACGGCTTTTGACACAACTAGAAAATGATACCTTAGTGCGTGCCTCGCCTATTTCTTCAAATGCGGTGCGCAGGTTGCGGATACATTAGAAGCATTAAAAATTTCTATCCAGTAACCATCAGGGTCTTTAATGAATGCGATGCCTTTCATAGAGCCATCGTTGAGGCCTTTCTGAAAAGGAACGTCTAGCGATGCAAATCTTGCGCACGCGGCTTCAGCATCAGGTACATGAAAACCAATGTGGCCAAAGCCCTTAGGCTCGGCATTACCGTTGTGATAGCTAACGGTTTCTGGCGTATCGCCCCAATTATGGGTTAACTCCAACATGGCCGGGCGACCAAAAGTTTGCTGAGTACGTTCATCTACATCGTCAGAAATATCAGAGAAATCATCACCCGCAGCCAAAAAATAAAGACTAAACTTCATTTCTTCAAAGTCTAGACGTTTAATGAGCGTCATCCCCATCACTCGCGTGTAAAAGTCTAGCGAGCGCTTGGGATCGGCAATGCGCAGCATAGTTTGGTTGAACACAAAGCCTTGTGTGGCGGCATCTTTCTCTTCATACAGGCCTTCGGCCTTATCGAAATGTCGGCTCATAATAGTCGTCCTTAGCGATATAGATAATTAAGGCAAGGCAATCTTGCTTTGCCTAAAAACGAGTGCATAGAAGTGAGGGGTAATTTTCTTTTCACAACAGCACTTAGTCTATCCTCTTACGCGCTTTACCTCAGATGCGTTTTATTCAACGCCTATTTTTACAGCGCTTTTATTTTTTAGGGAGCTTTCCCCAAACCGAACCTGCATCACTTTTTTTCACTGGCGACACTTTAGTATTGGTGTTTTTGCCAGCCGCTTCTTTTTGTCTGCTAGCGCCTTTATTAAATGAGCTTGGCTTAGTACCAGAAGTACTTGAGCTATCTGATTTTTTAGGCGAAGTTTGTCGCGTGGACTCCGGTCGATATTTTTTCACCATACCTTGCAACAAATTGCGAACCACTTGATCGCCAGCAGGTTTAAAGTTGCGATGGTCTGGCTTTCTAAAAAACGCCGACAGCTCACCTTTACTCATTCTAAAGTCTGCTAATTTAAGCACCGCTATCATATCGTCATCTTTATAACTCATCGCAATACGGATTTTGCGCAGTACTTCATTATTACTTAATCGCTCTTTTGGCCCCAGCTCTTGAGGCATTTGCCCTTCTTGACGACCACGATTTTTAATAATCAATCCATCTAGAAACAGCGCAATAATCTTATCGCGACACGGCAGATAGCCCTCTTCGCCTTCCCGCTTCATCACAGCATGTAAATAATCAATTTCCATGTCGTAGTT
>NZ_JAFLMX010000067.1:0-2570 GCF_017849675.1 Alteromonas sp. AO-Serp | reverse complement strand
AATAGCAAGAGACATGGTGCAGTCGGGAAAAGTCCAGTACAACGGGCAAAGAGCCAAACCTGGCAAGCATGTAGAGCTTGGCGCCATGATTAAAGTTCCCTCAGGATGGGATAATCGTGAAATTAAGGTGCTAGGCTTAAGTGACAAGCGTTTGAGCGCTCCTTTGGCGCAGGCGCTTTTTGAAGAGACGATTGAAAGTGTAACAAAACGTGAAGAAAACCAAACGGCGCGCAAAATGAACGCCTTTCACAGCCCAAAACCAGATCATAGACCTGATAAAAAGCAGCGACGACAGATTATTAAATTTAAGCAGCAATAGTGAGCTGCTCAACAGGATTACTTATGAGCGATTTCGATAAATTACACCGCTTCTTATTTACCCAAGCTAACGTCCGTGGCGAATTAGTTCGTCTTGATGAGAGCTTAACGCAAATTGTGCACAGCTATGAATACCCTGTGCAAATTCAAACATTGTTAAGTGAAATGGCGGCAGCGACGTCATTGTTAACGGCAACGCTTAAGTTTAAAGGTGAAATTTCACTTCAAATTCAAAGTAAAGGCCCGGTAAGTTACGCGGTATTAAACGCCACTCACGAACAAACGCTTCGCGGTGTAGCTCGCTGGGACGAGACATTAGAAACATTACCTGAAACGTTCTCAGAGCTTTTGTCTCAGGCGGTATTGGTCATTACTATCACTCCAGATGAAGGCGAACGTTACCAGGGCGTTGTAGCATTGGATAAACCTTCACTTTCAGAATGTATTGAGAGTTACTTTACTCAGTCAGAGCAGCTAGCAACTAGCGTTCACTTGATGACAGATCTAAGCGATCCAGAACACGCAAAAGCGTCGGGTGTGTTGCTTCAGGTATTACCTACCGATGCCAGCGCTACCGATGTGTCGCAAGCCAATGAGTTTGCTCATATCACTAAGCTTACTCAAACATTGACCAAAGAAGAGATGTTTTCTTTGTCGGTTGAAGACATTTTATATCGTCTTTACCACCAAGAAGACGTGGAAGTGTATCCAGCGAAGGACGTAACCTTTGCCTGCTCATGCTCAAAGGAGCGCAGCGCTGAAGCACTTCGTCACGTTGAGAAGTCTGAGCTTCATGCCATTATTGCTGAAGAAGGTGCGATCAAAATGAACTGCCAGTACTGTCATACAGAATATCGCTTCGATAGTATCGACGTAGAGGCTATTCACAGCGGCAACTTCGACGCACCGTCTTCAAATCAGTAACTACATATTTACTGCTTTATTAAAGTGCCTTCATTCGAAGGTGCTTTTTTGTATCTGAGCTCCTCAAAACATACATCGACGGGTTTGTTCAACACTTCACTTGTGGTTAAAAATTGCTCATCTGTAAGTGTTTAACTTTTCTACACAGTTCAATCTTTCTTTTATTCCTGTACTAGTGAAAGTTTTCATCTCTTCTTTCGAAAGAAAACTGTCATGTTTTATTTTGAAATTCATCGATCAATATAGGTTTTCTACGCCTTATTTTTGCATTTATATCCAAGGAAAAGGCTTTCCTTGTAATTAATTTACAATATTTATGAAATTCCGTTGTAAGAAATAGTGAGTATGTGTTTTATAAATGCTTGCTAGGCCTTGTTTACATTACACTCTAAGAGGTGATACTTTTTTGAAAGTGCTTTTGAAAAATTACATATAGGGTAACAGCCATGACCGCAGCAGCCTCAATTCAAACGGATCTGAAAGTAACGCCACTCACCGACCTGCCAAATGCAGAACTTATCGAGCGCGCCGTAAAGCGCGGCGAAGGTGTCCTCGATAAAAACGGTGCGCTAGTCGTTGAAACCGGAAAACGTACAGGTCGCTCTCCAAACGATAGATTCATCGTTAAAGAGCCTACGACAGAAAACGACATTGATTGGGGCAAGGTAAACAAGCCTTTTGATTCTGATAAATTCGATGCGCTGTGGGATCGCGTTGAAGCTTACCTGTCTACCCAAGAACACTTTCTTTCACACCTTCAAGTGGGCTCAGACCCTGAACATGCCTTGTGGCTAGAAGTAAGAACGCAAACTGCGTGGCAGCATGTTTTTGCTCGTAACCTTTTTATTATCCCAGAGCAGTGGAATGTTAAAGGCGACCAGCCTTGGCAAATTCTGAATGTACCTGGTTTCACCTGTGAGCCAGAGCGTGACGGTACAAACAGCGACGGCACAGTTATCATCAACTTCGCGAAAAAACGCGTATTGCTTGCGGGCATGCGTTACGCGGGTGAAATGAAAAAAGCCATGTTCTCAGTGCAAAACTTCCTGCTTCCGGCAAAAGACGTGCTACCTATGCACTGTTCAGCCAACGTGGGTGAAGAAGGCGATGTGACCTTGTTCTTTGGTCTTTCAGGTACTGGCAAAACAACACTTTCAGCCGATCCTAAGCGTTTCTTGATTGGTGATGACGAGCACGGCTGGGCACCAGGTAGCGTATTTAATATTGAAGGCGGTTGCTACGCTAAATGTATCGACCTATCTCAAAAGAACGAGCCAGTAATTTGGAATGCTATCAAGTTTGGTACCATCCTAGAAAACGTAGTGCTT
>NZ_JAFLMX010000114.1:0-2336 GCF_017849675.1 Alteromonas sp. AO-Serp | reverse complement strand
AGCCTGATGCAGTGTCATGTTCACGTTAGGCCACTTGCCCTAAATAGCTGCGCAGCAGTTCATTAAACGCAATTGTGTTTGTAATGCTTGATGCATGCCCGCCGTATTCCATGACCGACAATTCGGCGTTGGGCATAGCTTCAGCCAGCATCTGTGAACGCTGCCACGGCACCAAGGTGTCGTCTTTGTTGGCAAGCGCTAACGTTGGTGTGGTGATGGCGTGCAAACTCTTATCAATATTGAACGTACTAAGGGCACCAATGCGGGCGAGCAGGTTTTCCTCGTTAGGGAAATGGTTGAGTAAGTGCGCCTCTTCCTCTGCCAAGTGAGCGGCATTCGCGGCTATCCAATCAGGCGGAAACAGCAGCAGCGCCTGAAGTTGCAAATACATGTCCTTTCTGCCTGCCGCCAGTAACGCTTTGCGTATATTAAAGCAGCGCAATGTGTGTGGGTTTGCACTGCTCCATGCGTTTACCAGCACTAAACTTTGTAAAAGCTTAGGTTTAGACAAAGCAAGCTCAAGCCCCACCAAACCACCCAGCGCGTGACCGACGAAATGGCACGCTTGCACTTCAAGTTTTCTAAGAAGTGCAGCGAGTTCATCCGCCATATGTGAAATGCTGTAATTCGCTGGCAAGTCTCCCACACTTTTGTTGGTGCCATAATGGTCGTAAGTGATCACTCTGTAGTCTTGGGCAAAGTCGCCCAGTTGCGGCTGCCAAAATTTAGCTGCCCCGCTTAGCCCCGAACTAAACACAATCGTGGGGGCGTCGGGCGACGTCAGACCGTGTATTTCGTAATGTAACTTGTTACGCATTTCGCCGTTCATTTCGCCGCTAATGTGGGCGTAACTTGCCTGCACTTCAGAATGCATAAAGCTCACCTATATAAAACCAGTGGGCGCAGTTCGCGGGAAGTCCAAACATAATCGCCTACCCAATGTGTGCTACAGACGCAATTTCAATTAAGGCTTCAGGCTTTACCAGCCCAACCTTAATGCAGTAGCGCGCTGGCTTTTCACCTGGAAAGTATTCGGCGTACACCTTGTTTACCGCGGCGTAGTCATCCCAATCGGTAATAAAAATTGAGTTGAAGGTGACGTCATCCATAGTGCCGCCCGCTTCTTCGATAACACTTTTAATGGTTTCTAGAACGTGGCGTGTTTGTGCTTCCGCGTCGCCGACGTGGACTACGTCGTTGTTTTCATCAAACGGTAAGGTACCTGACACATATAAAATATTGTCAGCCATAGAGCCTGGAACAAAAGGGGCTATTGGCGTTGATGTACCTGCTGGAATAATGGCTTTCTTTGGCATGTTCTTATCCTTTTCATTGCGCTTTCTATGCATTGCTGCCTAGCGCCTATAAATGGTTTATTTCAAATCGTGCAAACTGATTTATCGCGTTGTTTTTGTCTGTGTAGCTAGTTGAAGCTAAGAAGAAACGCCTAACTCCCCCCTTCAAACACTTCACAGAACTGCGCGGTGGTAGACACCCACCCGAAAAACGTCTGAATGTTGAAAAGTGAGGCCTCGTGAATATCTGGCGGGCCAGCTTGATATGCCGCATCGGCCAGCACCACACCAAAATATTCCAGGTGAAAGCCATCGCGCAGCGTCGACTCCACACACACGTTAGTGGCAATGCCGGTAAACACTAAGTTGCGAATACCGCGTGCGCGCAGCATGCTGTCTAAATTAGTATTGTAAAAACCGCTGTAACGGGTTTTCGGTATAACGATGTCGCCATCTTGAGGCTTTAGGGCATCGACAAGCGCGTAATCCCATGTCCCCTTGGCGAGCAAACTGCCCTTAAGTTCTGGTTGTTTACGCATGGTTTTAAGGGCATTAGATTTGTACCAGTTCGGCGAACCTGGGCCGCCCGCCTCTTTATAGTCGGCATCCCATCCATTTTGTAAAAACACCACCGGCATACCAGCAGCCCGTGCGGTTTCCAGTACCTTAACGGTATTCTCAATGACTGGTGCCGTGGTAGACACATCAAAACCCGCTTTATCTAAGTAACCGTTTTTACTGGCATAAGCGTTTTGCAAATCCACCACAATTACAGCAGTTTCAGCAGGGTTTAACGTCAACGGTTCAGGCTTAGCTGGTAGTACGGGCTGCCCTGTTTGACGTGCTTGAAAGCACCCTGAGACCTCAAATATTTCACCGGCTGACATTAGGCGGCTCCCGATGTGCTAAGCAAGTGCTGACGGGATTTCATTAGCGGCTGAATTTTAGTGCCGAAATCATCCATGCCTTTAAGGAAGTCATCGAAGGTCAGCAATACACCTTCACAGCCCGGCACTGTGGCTATTTCATCAAGCATAGAGG
>NZ_JAFLMX010000108.1:0-6874 GCF_017849675.1 Alteromonas sp. AO-Serp | reverse complement strand
GTATTTGAGCTCTTCAAAGGTAACACGCTTCACTAAGTGGAATCGAATACCTGCCTGCAGCGACCCAACAATATCCCTACTGTGAGCATACGCCGTAAGGGCGATGATTGGAAGGTCAGGGTGACCTTCTTTCATTATTTTAGCGACTTCCAAGCCATTGATATCTGGTAAGTTGATATCCAGCAGTACACAGTCAAACGCATTTTCACTCACTCTAATAATAGCGTCGTCACCGGTGTAACTCACGGTAACTTCGTGACCCATACATTGCAGCATATACCCCACCATTTCTGCATTAATGGGCTCGTCTTCTACCAGTAACACGTTGGCCTTTTTTGTTGTTTCAACAACTCTTGCGTTACTTGCTGTAAGGTGATGGAGCGCATCTACAAAGCGGTTTCTATCGATGGGTTTAACAAAACTTTGATAGATGGGTAGTTCACTGTTTGCAATAATGTTGGCAATATCTGGTGTTGCTGATAACACAATAACGGGCGGTACCCGTTCACCAAAAATCGCCTTAAGCGTCCTCACTAGTTCAAGACCATTCATGCCCGGCATATACAAATCTGCAATAATGCCTGAAAACTGGAGTATTTCTTCGTGCAGATTGAGCAAGTTCGCACCAGATGAAAACGTGCGTGCGCTAAAGCCCTCTTTGGTAATAATTGACTGTAAATGCAGCCTAGATATCTCTAAATCGTCAACTACGGCGAAGGTCGCATTAGACGGTGCTGAATTTGTAGCGGGAAGGTCCTCAATAGGTTTCAGAGGCAGTAAAATTTTAAACTCTGTACCAACTCCAACTGTACTGGTTACCTGTAGTGCACCGCCCAGCTTATCAACGCTGCGTTTAGCTACAGACAAGCCAATTCCTGCCCCTGGGAAGCGTTGGCCAGTTGAGTGTTCGCCGCGATAGAAGCGTTCAAACATGCGCTTTTGCGTCGCCTCATCAATTCCTATTCCAGTATCACTAATTATAATAACGAGAAAAATCCCTTGGTTTTTCACCAAGGTTGTAACGGTGACGTCGATCAGTCCATTAGCCGTAAATTTAACGGCGTTATCAAGAATGTTAACTACTACTTTAGAAAGGGCGACAGGATCCGTTTCTGCGTAATGGGGCACACTGTGACTACAGTGCATGTTAAATTCGATTTTTTTGTCTTTTACGCGTACAGAAAACGGCGAGATACATTCGTCGAGCAAGCTGATTAGGTCGACATCTGAAAAGTGCAGATCGTCTTCAGTGTTATTGGTTAATACATCGGTAAGGTTGTTGGTAAGATTAAGAAGTCGATAGCTGGATTGTTCAGCTTGCTGAATTAGTCTGGTACGCTGTTCTTCCATGTTAGGAATAAGTTCAAGAGCACTGATAATTGCACTTATTGGCGCTCTGAATTCATGGCTAATCAGCTGCAAAAACTCTTTGTTTTGTAAATCTCTATTGTCATCCACCATGGCAAGTCTCAACTTCGATTTACCAAACTTTTTAGGCGACTTGTTTGCGTTACTTTTGTTAAAAAGCCATGCAATAAAATACCAAAGTACAATGACGACTGCGCCCAAAATAGTAGTGAGAAGCATCTTATTGCGCAACGCCTGAATACGCAGTAACAACGCGTTTTCTTCCGCCTGCATGGCATTGACCATAGGCAGCAGGCTAAATTGCTGTTGAATACGTTGAGTTGCGTCGGCTATCGGCAACTCAATAAGAGTATGAAGTAAATCTAGTGTGGTTTGCGCGACCTGCCGTGCAGACGCGCTATTCAATCCTTCTTTTGCTATTGCAAAGTCTCTTTCGGATAAGACTGTGGGCGAGATTGCTTGGCCTGCACTACTGCGAAGGTATTCAGATATACCTTGAACGGTGACCTGTAGCTCGCGCTTTAAAATAGTGTAATTCGCGGGTCCAGAAAACGCGCTGCTTTCCATCCGAAACGTAAATTGATTGATACTAGACTCTGTGGCAAGAATATTATCCTCTAAATAACTCTGCTGCTTTAAGGCTGTTATGAGTGCTTGTTGCTTGCTCATCAGCGCGATTAAAACCGCAATAACAACCATAGCGATCAACAGTGCTGTAACACTCACTTTTGAAAAAGTGAATGTCCGCGAAATTGATGATGATTTGCGCTGCGACTGGCCAGCCTGGTTTGAGCTCACGTTCATCCTTGCAAGTAATATGCGGTAGAGATACCTACCTTAAATGTAGGCAACTAACGCTAACTTGCAAGGAAGTAGAAAAAAATTACGGTGACTCAACGCGCTTTATGTGGTGCCTAATTGAATACAAAAAGCAAAGGCTGGGAATTACCATGACTGCTGTGAGAATAAAGAACAAGCTCCAATTGCCTTCAAGACTATCTACAACAAAGCCGCTGCTAGAAGCGACCAAGGTTCTGCCCGCAACACTCAGGGAGGCCATGAGTGCGTATTGGGTTGCACTAAACGCCCGATTACACAATAGTGAGATAAACGCGACCATGGCAACGGTGCTCCAAGCCCCTGTAAAGCCATCGACAATAACGGTTATGGCTAAAAGAGATGTGGAAGGGCCTGTTTGCGCGATCAGTGCAAATAGTAAGTTAGACGCGGCCATGGCCACACCCGCAATCATTAATCCGCGGTAAATACCGTAGCGAATGTTAACCAATCCACCTAACAGTGAAAACACAATGGTTACCCACCAGTTGAGCAATTTTGAGTAAGTAGCGATATCGCTATTAGAAAAGCCAATTTCTTTATAAAACACGATACTCATGCGGCCTAGAAAGGCTTCACCGATTTTAAATAGAAAGATAAACAGTAAAAACGACGCCGCTAATTTAACGCCGTTTCGATTAAAAAATTCGGCGAATGGCGTGACCAGAGTAGTTTGTATCCAGTGAAAAACGGGAGACTGCTTTGTGTCTTTGGCTGTTATCTTTTCAAGCAAGGCTTCGCGGTCAATTTGTGGCTCGTTCGCTAAATACGTGGCGCACATTAATAAAGCCATGAGAGCACCGAGTAAAAGATAAATGTTTGGCCAAGTCCAAGATGTCATGTCAGCCAAGAAGAACGGGATAGCACCAAGCCCGCCATACCCTGTCCACCAGCCAGCGGTGGCTACTGAAGACGCAGCTGACATGCCGTCTTTGTCGTCTTGGGCAATACAGTCAATGCGAAAACCATCGATGGCGATATCTTGCGTGGCTGAGGCAATAGCAATAAGCAAGCCGATTAATGCAACATAAAACAAATCTTGGTCTGCAGTGAGTTGAGACATCACTAAACACAGCAAAACTACACAGCCTTGCATAGCGAAAATCCAACCTCGTCGTTGACCTAATAGTGGGGGCTTGATTTTGTCGACAAGCGGAGACCAGAGGAAATTAAAAGAGTATGTCGCGAAAATAATGCCGAATAAGCCGATGGCCGAGCGAGACAAACCTTCATCTTTGAGCCAAGCAGATAGCACTGAACCAATCATGATCCAAGGGAAGCCACTGGAAATGCCGAAAAGAAATATACTGAGGTATCGTTTGTCGTTAAACGTTTTTAAAGCGTTGAGCAAAACTGCGGCCTTAGGCAAGAATACAAAAGCATATTGAGCCATGAACCACAGTGAGAAGCAATAACGCGTTGAAGTGAAAATTTTACTATGGACGAATGCCTACGCAGTCGAGTGGGCAATGACCCAAACCTTCAAGGAAATTCACGCAGTTATTTAGTTCATCTACAAGAAACTGGTCGTTAATTAGCTTATCTTCATTCCAATAATGCACTTGGTGAAGTAAATGCCAAAAAACCCGTTCTTTTTGTGTGTAGGGCTGCGTTAAGGTGTAATCAATTTGCCCCCATTCTTCCATACTATCCCAAAAGAATAGCTCGATCTCCTCGATAGGAAGCTCTCCTTGCCAAAATGCTCTCAAATAGAAACACAGCTGCTTTGCTTTGTTATCTACGAAATCTTGAACACTCACAAGTAACTCAACCGTTTATGTTTGCTAAAAGTATTATAGTTCATAACAATCTTACTGCTTAGGACAGAGGCTTGCTATTTACACCATTAAATTTAGGTAATTGTTTTGGATACTAATTTAGCGTAATCGGTTAATTATCGAATTACCAGCCTAGGTGGCGAGTCCAACCAATAGTGCTATTTGCAACTATCTGAATATGAGGGGATTTCTGAAACTCCTTTATACTAAAGGCTAATAAATTGCTGGGAATAATTATTTGCCGATAGTGCATCTTTAGTGCGTTTTTTGCGCTAATCTTTCGCTTTTGCGTGGTACTGTTCGCCCAGTCGTTAAATCCACTTAGTGACAGATCCAATATTGGAAAGCTGGACTGCGCTATATTATCTATAACTAATGTGTTCGTTGATTCTTCTGGCCAAAAAGGTGAAATGGCTACGAAAGTGTCTGGATGAAGTTGAGGCTGTTGCTCTACGACGGACAAGTAAGTTGTGGCCAGCATGCCTTGTGCAATGACCATACGGTAGCCTGAATTGTCTTGTAAATAATTATTCAATGCATTGAGTTGTACCCTCAGCGCTGAAGTTGCTGATTCAAAATTGAGATACTGCGTAAGTTGATTACTTCTGGGGTGGATATTTTGGGCTGACATAGACGTAGTTTCAGAGTCTGACATGTCGGTGTTTGTAGATTCAGCAGGTAGGTTCTGCTGGGACGTGACATTGACCGGCAAATTAAACGGACTTATCACTACATTCCAGCCTTTTTCTGCAAGCATGTTGGCAAGGCTATTTCCCTGCGCGAGCGTAAGGCTAGAGGGAAAAGGCTCTGTGAGTATGATAGCCACACCCAAAGGTAATGGTGTTTGCGCTTCAATTTCAATAATTGGGGATTCAACTTCTCCAATCATCAAAGGTTTCACTTCTCCAGGCAGATAGGCGTGACTAACATCTGTGAAAAAGTCACAGTGAGCTGTCATAGGCAATAGCGAAACAATAACAGCAAATGTTAAAAGGAGAGCGTGCCTTTTCATAAAATGTGGTTTGCCTTTACCTTAATCTGGATCTATTCAGCTTGGACAGCATCAAATTAATTCGTACATCAAGCGTTATACGAAGGTTATCGGCAGGGTGCGTTAAAACTAAAATGGAGTCTATTGATAAAGTTGAATAGCGTTAAAACGCTACTCAAAACTTTCTGAGAGCGGCTTTGGGCAAAACGGACTAAAAGGGATGGCGACATTAAAGTGCAGCCAATGCCCAAGTGTCGGGTGCGAAAGACTCAAGCTTTCAGCATGAAGCTGTAAACGAGGCGCCATGGATAACGCTTCTTCATGCGCATAGAGTCTATCTCCCAAAATAGGGTGACCCAAAGCAAGCATATGTACTCGCAGTTGGTGAGAGCGACCGGTAATGGGATAAAGGGCAACGAGAGAATAGGGTCGCTCTTTTTCATCCAGTGTGCGCTCAATGACGTCAAAGTGCGTTACGGCTTTTTTACCGCGCTCGAAGTCTACCATTTGCTTTGGCCTGTTTGGCCAGTCGCAAATAAGGGGAAGGTTAACCTCTCCGCTGTCTTGTTCTACATGTCCATGAACTCGGGCGAAGTAGCGCTTTTTAGTTTGACGTAACTCAAACTGTTTCGAGATATGGCGATGACTATCTTTATTAAGCGCCAGCACCAAAATACCCGAAGTCGCCATGTCTAAGCGATGCACTACTGTGGCGGTGGGATACACTCGGTTCACCCGGCTAATTAGCGAGTCGCGGTGCTCCAATGCTTTGCCCGGAACGCTCAATAGCCCGCTAGGTTTATGCGCAACCACCATGTCCTCATCTTGATACAAAATATCAAGATAAGGTGTCATCGGTGGGTTATAAACAAAACTTGGGTTCGCCATTATGTACTCGTTACTTCACAGTCGCTTTTGAATGTTTAACCTTTCGAGGTTACGGGTTATTTACCACAATACGAATGGCGTCCAGCTGAACATCTGCATCCTGAATAACTTTATCAAGGGCGTTCATTTGCGTTTCAATAAACTCAATTTCGCTGTCACGTACTGCTGGGTTACGCTTTTGAAGATCTCGCAAGCGCTGTATTTCTTCGTTAAGCGTGCTGTGCATGCTGTTAAGTGCATCGTGTTGCTTTTGGTTAGCTTGCTGATGGGCAAGTTTACGCGCCTTTTCAATGGCAAGCTCAAGCGGCTGTTGCAAGGCTTTTAGAAGCTGAGCCGAGATCTTACGTCCAATTTTACGCTTAACGTCGAAGCTTAATTCAGACGGGTTTCCTTGCGCATCTAAACACACTCGCACGGGCGTTTGAGGTAAGAAGCGACCCAACTGAAGCGCTTTAGGCGCTTGCGCCTGCAGCACAAACAACGCCTCAACCCAATAAGCGCCTTTTGGCAAAGACGGCTCGGCAATGAAGCCCATGCTGCTCTTTCCGTGTACGTCGGTGAGTACTACGTCCATGGCGGTATGCACAAGTGGATGATCCCAACTTAAAAACTGTACGTTTTCTAGCGTGGTGGCTACACGGCGCTTGTAAGTAACCGTCATGCCTTCTGGGTCAAGACCTGGAAGCTGGCTCACCATCGATTCAGTTGGCATAAGAATAAAGCAGTCATTGCCTTTTTCGTCCTGCTGAACACCAATAGCATCGAATACGCGACCCATAAAGCGCGACAAATCTTGTTCGCTATCAAGGGTAATAATGTCTTCAAGCAGTTGTTCTACGCGGCCTTCACCCGAGGCATTAAGCTCAAGAAGACGATCGCGACCGGCTTCTAGTTGCGCTACGAGCTGGCTATTAAGCGTAACACTCATGTTCACTAGCTCGTCACGCGCGCTCATATCGTCAGGGTGTAAGCACGCACCAATAAGCAGAGGCTTAACGTCGTCGAATACACC
>NZ_JAFLMX010000157.1:0-2253 GCF_017849675.1 Alteromonas sp. AO-Serp | reverse complement strand
AGCCCGGTAAAAGTAACAATCGCGCCGGTGTTGCCGCAGGCCTTCTCATCTGCCGACTGCTTTAGCCTAGCGTAAAGCTCTCCTTGGTCGAAATCTTCAACTTGAACTAGCGCGAACATAGCTAGCCCCCTGTCACAGGTGGAAATAGCGCCAGCTCATCACCGTCGCTAAGTACTGTTTGGAGATCGCAAAGCTCTTGATTACAGGCAGTAAGCACACTGCCCTCTAGTGCTAATGCCCACTTGTCACTACGTGTTTTAAGCTGCGATATTACGGTCTCAATAGTGCTGTTCTCGCTTATATGAAGCGCGATATTGTCCTCTCCCGTAATCTCTCGGGTTTGTGCGAATGTTTTTACCGTTACCTGCATGCTTTGCCTGTTATCTACGTTGTTAAGGTTGTTTTGTGCGCGCTAATTAATCTTGCCAAGCCTCTGAAATGGGTTGAGCCTAAAGTGCGTTGCTTTTTGAGTGCGTGTACGCTTTATGCACGTCATTGTCTAGCTCACTGGCCTTTCACTGGCCTTTGTGAAAACTAGGTGTCGGACCGCCAGTGGCCTGTCTTACCGCCTTTTTTTTCCAGTACCCGCACCCCTTCCATATGCATGCCAGGGTCGATGGCTTTGCACATATCAAACAAGGTTAATAGCGCCACATTTACACCCGTGAGCGCTTCCATTTCAACGCCGGTTTTACCGCTTAGCTTACAATAGCAGATGGCTTGAATTCGGTTTTGGTCGGCCTGAATGTCAAAGTTTATATCCACCTTTGACAATGCCAATGGGTGACAAAGAGGAATAAGATCGGCGCAGCGTTTCGCCCCTTGAATACCCGCTACACGGGCAACTGCAAATACATCACCTTTTGCAATTTTTGACTCAGAGATTTGGCGAATAACGTCTTCGCTTACGTATAAAAAACCTTCTGCTGTGGCTTCTCGCTTGGTAACGTCTTTGTTGCTAACGTCGACCATATTGGCTTCACCGCCAGCGTTTAAATGGCTAAAGGTACTCATGCTTCTACCAAATGCTTCACAAAGTTACACGGTCTAAAGTCGGCATCAAGTTGGCTAGAAATAATTTTTTCCCACGCCGTACGACACGCTCCTGTTGAACCTGGCAGGCAGAAAATAACCGTATTATTAGCAAAGCCCGCTACTGCGCGAGACTGAATGGTTGATGTACCAATCTCTTCATAGCTAATTTGGCGAAATAGCTCGCCAAAGCCGTCAACTTCTTTGTCGAACAATACACTGATGGCCTCTGGCGTTGAGTCGCGGTGGGTGAAACCTGTACCACCGGTAATTAATACGGCGTGAATGTTCTTATCGGCAATCCACTTCGACACCACGGCGCGCTGTTGATAAATATCGTCTTTCACCAAGTCGCGATCATAAAGGTTATGGCCAACCGAGGTAAGCGCCTCTTTCAAGTAGTCTCCCGACTTGTCGTTTTCGAGGGTGCGCGTATCTGAAATAGTGAGTACGGCAATATTAAGGGGTTGGCTGACAACTGACATATGAAATCCTAATTTGATATGCGACATTTTGGCGGTTTTTGATAAAGTACCAGCCAAAATACTATTTGGTAATCACTTTATAAGGGTGCATGCCATGAATTCAACAACTAAGTTGGCATAAACTATGTCTAAAAGCCTAACTAATCAGCAGGCTATGCGTTATAACCGCCACATTGTGCTTCCCAAAGTGGACCTAGACGGTCAAGAAGCGCTGCTAAACGCCAATATTTGTATCATTGGTATTGGCGGGCTTGGCACCGCGGCCGCCACTAACCTTTGCGCCAGTGGCGTGGGCTCTCTTACACTTATCGACCACGACACTGTTGAGGCCACCAACCTGCCAAGGCAAACCTTGTTTAGCGAACAAGATGTAGGAATAAGTAAAGTAGAGGCGGCTAAAGCGCGGCTCACTGCAATAAACAGTGACTGCGACATTACCGTAACGGCAGAACCGTTTTCGGCGCCCAGCTCTACTCAGCTTTCACCAGCATTAAAACAAGCCATAGAGCGAGCTGACGTTGTGCTAGATTGCACCGACAATACAGACTCACGAGATTTAATAAACCTATTTTGTTTTAAACTAAATACTCCGCTAGTATCGGGCGCAGCCATTCGCTTTGAAGGCCAGCTTTTCGTTGCTATACCCGGTGAGAGCCGCTGCTATGCATGCTTACGAACGCTATTTGAATCACCCGATTTAAGCTGTGTTGAGGCAGGTATATTCTCGCCAGTAGTA
>NZ_JAFLMX010000265.1:0-4132 GCF_017849675.1 Alteromonas sp. AO-Serp | reverse complement strand
AATAAGATAAGGCCAATTCTGTCGCCAACGCGCCGCTGAATAAAGTCATAAACCACCGACTTAGTCATGGTTAAACGGTTAACTTGTCGGCCATTTAGCTGCATATCATCTATCTTCATACTACCCGATAAGTCTACCGCTAACATCATTTCTCGACCTTCGTTTGGTATGCTAACAGGCTCTCCTAACCATTGAGGGCGCGCGGCAGCCGTTACTAGCAGCAGCCATATTAAGCTACTTACCACTAGCGGTATTCTGGTTTGTTTCAATTGGGTTTGCTCTGACACATCGCCAGGTCGTAAACTTGGAACCCGCAGTGCAGCCATGGGCATGTCTTGTGCTTTTTTAGAAAGCAGGCGTACGATAATAGGCAAGGGAAGTGCGAAAAAGATCCACCACCAAGCAAAATTAAGCATGATGCGGCTCCTTGGCTTGTTTATCATGAGGGCTGCCATCGTTTAGACCGCCATCATTCACACCGCCGTAAGCCCCCTTGTTTTTTGGCAGTTTGGCTTTTGAAAGCCAGTTTTTTACTGCCCCTTTGCAGGTTTCAAAATCACTAGGGTTGGGGGTGGCTTGATAAACATTGCTTACTAACAAACCTAAATCACTTTCAAGTTTGCTATCACTACTTTTCAATGCAGAGGTTAAGAACGCTTGCCACTGTTTACCGTATAACCCAGCTACTTGCTGAGTTGGGTAATAGCTCATAGCCGTGCGTTTTAGAATTGAGTTTAACGCCACGGGCCAATTGCTTTGTTGTGCCGAAATCGATTCAAGTAAGGCTAAAGCTTGCTTACGCGCCTTGTTGTGACGTATGTGAGCAGTGATAGTTTTATATAGGCAAAATAGAGCAAGTAAGACTACTGCGATAGCGACCCACCAACCCCAATCTAATGGCCAAACGTTGACCTCTGTAGGTACGTGTATATCGCGCAGCTGAGCAAGTGGGTCTTGCTGCTGAGGTGGCACTGGCATTTGATTAGCCGATGTCGTTTGAGCTGAACTGGATAAAAGGCTTGATAAAAGATTGTTGCTCTGCATTAATTAAGCTCCAACCGTTGTTCTTGCTGCATACTTTGAAGCTGTTCGTCTAAGGGAAGACCCGCTGAAACACTGAATCGAGCGATATTGTTTTTGCGCAAGGTGCTATAAATCGCGCTATTGTGTTCGCTGCGCCATTTTTGATAGTGCTGCTGCTCTGTATTGTCGCCTAACACCCAACGTTGTTGGTTTCGACCATCAGAAACGCTGACGGTTTGTAATGAACTGGTTTGCGGCAAAGCGTGTTCTATTGGATCGTTAATCACGATAGCCCTCACTTCACAGTGTCGAGTTAAGTGACTTAAGTGTTGAATAGCTTGGGTACTTAAATGCTGAAAGTCTGATACCAGATAAACCAAGCTCCCAGGTCTTGCTAGTCGTCTTGCCCTAGCGCACGCATCGGCAAAAGCTTGTTCGTCTTTGTCTTTGTCCGGCTCAGATTGCGCGCTCTGTTCGTGCAATGCCATAAGTTCATGACACACGTGCAACACGGCTTTTTTGCGTGTTAGTGGTTTAATTTCTTTGTGCTGTTGCTGATTAAATACCAGCGCGCCAACTTTATCGCCGCGAGCAGCAGCTGACCAGCTAATTAATGAAGATACATGAGCGGCTTGCACCGCTTTAGTAAGCAGCTGCGTGCCAAATGCCATTGAAGGTAGGTAGTCACAGAATAGAAAAACCGGGCGCTCTCGCTCTTCCCGATACACTTTAGTGTGAGTTTTACCCGTGCGCGCAGTAACGCGCCAATCAATAGCGCGAATATCATCACCGGGCTGATAATGCCGGGCCTCATCAAACTCCATGCCTCGGCCTTTGTGCTTGGTGAGATAACTTCCAGCAAGTTTAGCTTGTGGCATACGTTTAGGCGCCAAACTAAACAGCTTAGCTAACTGCTGGTAGCGTAATAATTCTGCTGTAGACAACGAGACGCCATTACTTTGCAGCTTGTTTAGCTGCGCTTGTACATTCACCATAGCTTAAGGGACTGCGACAGTTGCAACAATCTTATCAAGTACGTCGTTAATCGTTACGCCTTCAGCCTCGGCTTGATATGACAGAATAATACGGTGGCGAAGCACGTTGTGAACCACAGCTTGAATATCATCAGGACCAACAAAGTCTCTGCCGCTAAGCCATGCGTGAGCGCGTGCACAGCGATCTAGACTGATGGTTGCTCGAGGGCTTGTTCCCATCGCTATCCACTGGCCTAATTCCGCGTCAAAATTTGCAGGCTGACGTGTGGCCATAATCAATTGAACTAAATACTGTTCTAACTCAGGCGCCATATACAAAGACAACGCTTCTTTACGCGACGTAAAAATATCGTCTTGAGTTAGCGTTGGTGGCGTAACAGGCGGTTCTGAGAGGGCTTCACCTCGCGTTAAACGCAATATCTCTAATTCTGTCTCGGCGCCAGGATAATCGATGTCCACGTGCATTAAGAATCGGTCTAGCTGTGCTTCAGGTAGTGGATAAGTTCCTTCCTGTTCTAGCGGGTTTTGCGTTGCCATTACTAAAAATAGCGGAGGAAGAGGGTAGGTTTTACTGCCTACCGTAATTTGACGTTCCGCCATGGCCTCAAGCAAAGCCGATTGCACTTTTGCTGGTGCGCGGTTGATTTCGTCGGCTAGCACTAAGTTATGAAAAAGCGGCCCTTTTTGAAAAACAAACTCACCGGTTTCGGGACGGTATATGTCTGTACCGGTTAAGTCGGCAGGCAGAAGGTCTGGGGTAAATTGTACGCGATGAAAGTCGCCGTCAATACCATTAGCAAGTGCATTGATTGCGCGTGTTTTTGCAAGCCCTGGAGGACCTTCTACCAGAAGGTGGCCGTCGGCCAAAAGAGCGATTAGAAGGCTTTTGGTTAACGCATGCTGACCGATAATCTGTTGGTCTAAATAAGCGTGTAACTGTTGAAATTGCGCTGCTGCCATAATGCAAAATTTCCGTTTGAGTTCTCGTTATCAGGAAGTGTCATTTGAACGATAGATTTATTAAATATCTTATAAAGTGATCGCTTAGCTAAAAAGTAAATTACATATTAATTTAGATAGCTCTAGCCCGTCACAATGACACAAAACAGACTTTCATTTCCATATAAGGTTCATTCTATCTTTCTTCAAGTCGTCAAACAGTAATAAAAATGCGATATGCGGTTGGATGCAAAGCAAGCTTTTTAAATTTCGATAGCATAAAACGGTCAAAATTTGTAAACAGGGCAAACTTTAGTTTCATTTATGTTGCCCTTAACCCTGCATTATTTGCTATTTTGTTCATTGTTTGTAAAAATCGAGTTTATTACAGGTCAGACCACTTTGGGGCGATAAGTTCAAACGGAAGTCGGTCATTAATTTAGGTGCATTATGGCAACAAAACAATCAGTTACTACCCGAGAGGGTGATCGCATCGCCATTGTCGCGGGGTTGCGTACTCCGTTTGCGAAAATGGCTACATATTTCCACGGTGTTCCGGCTGTTGATCTAGGTAAAATGGTCGTAAACGAACTTCTCGTTCGCCATGGTGTTCAAAAAGAGTGGGTTGACCAGGTTGTCTACGGTCAAGTAGTACAAATGCCTGAAGCGCCTAACATTGCGCGCGAAATCGTGCTTGGCACAGGCATGAATATTCATACCGACGCTTACAGCGTATCTCGCGCATGTGCGACGAGTTTTCAATCTACGGTTAACATCGCAGAAAGCATGATGGCTGGTACGGTACAAGTAGGTATTGCTGGTGGTGCTGATTCAACGTCGGTATCACCTATTGGGGTTTCTAAGAACCTTGCGCGTGCGCTGGTTGATTTACAGAAAACCAAGACCCTTGGCCAAAAGCTAAACATCTTCAAGCGTTTAAGCTTAAAAGACTTAGCGCCAGTACCTCCAGCGGTAGCTGAGTACTCTACCGGTTTGTCGATGGGACAGACAGCAGAGCAAATGGCGAAAACGCATCAAATTTCTCGTGAAGAACAAGACAAACTTGCACATCGCTCGCACAGTCTAGCTGCTGAAAGCTGGGAAGCAGGCAAGCTGTCTAGCGAAGTGATGACCGCTTATGCTGAACCGTATAAAGGTGCGCTTGAGCGCGATAA
>NZ_JAFLMX010000283.1:0-3282 GCF_017849675.1 Alteromonas sp. AO-Serp | reverse complement strand
CTGGCTTGGATTAAAGTTAACGATGCTGGTGCTGGTCTTGAAGGTCTACAGTCGCCAATCCTTAAATTCCTATCGGAAGACATCACTAACGCCATGCTAGAGCGCACTGGCGCACAAAGTGGCGATATTCTATTGTTCGGTGCAGACAGCTACACTGTGGTTACCGAAGCGATGGGCGCACTTCGTCTTAAGCTTGGTGAAGACTTTGAGCTTCTTGAAGGCGAGTGGAAACCACTTTGGGTTGTTGACTTCCCAATGTTCGAAGAGTTTGACGGTCAGCTACACGCTATTCACCACCCGTTTACCGCGCCGCGTGGTTTAACGCCAGAAGAACTTAAAGCTAACCCAGCTGAAGCCTTATCTGATGCTTACGATATGGTATTGAACGGTGTTGAATTAGGCGGTGGTTCTGTACGTATTCACAATGAAGACATGCAGTCTACGGTATTCAACATTCTTGGCATTGACGATGAAGAAGCGAAGAACAAGTTTGGCTTCTTGCTTGACGCGCTGCGCTTTGGTGCGCCGCCGCATGCAGGTCTTGCGTTTGGTCTAGACCGTTTGGTAATGCTTATGACTGGCGCGACGTCTATTCGTGATGTGATGGCATTCCCTAAAACGACCACAGCGGCATGTCCGTTAACATCGGCGCCTAGCCCTGCGAACCCACAGCAGCTTGAAGAGCTCGCTATTGCAACGGTGAAAAAGCAATCGTAATTTATGGCGTATAAGAAGCCTGAATCTGCACTGGTAGTGTTGTATGACCAACACTACCGAGTGCTGCTTTTGCAACGACAAGACGACCCCACCTTTTGGCAGTCGGTAACCGGCGCGTTAGAAGAGGGGGAGTTACCCTTAGAAACGGCATATCGTGAAGTGTGTGAAGAAATTGGCATCGACGCCAAAGCACACGGCTTTGTGGTTAACGACCACGATAAGCAAAACCAATATGAAATTCGTAGCCGCTGGCTACATCGTTATCCTCCTGGTACTGTGCACAACACAGAACACGTATTTTCCCTTCAAATAAACAGCGATTTACCCCTTGTTTTAACAGAGCACTTACAGTACGAATGGGTGTCGAAAGACGAAGCACTCGCGCGTTTATGGTCTCCCTCTAATAAAGAAGCGGTATCTTTGTTTGTACCGAGTGTGCCTTAATGGTTATACTGGGTATAGATCCAGGTTCTCGGATCACAGGCTACGGTTTAATTGCACGCAAGCAAGGTAAACTGGTGTATGTAGCAAGTGGATGCATTCGCGTTGGAACGGCAGATTTACCCTCTCGTCTTGCTAATATTTTTACCGGTGTTGGCGATATTATTCGTCAATATAAACCCGACCAGTTTGCTATTGAGCAAGTATTTATGGCGAAAAACCCTGATTCAGCGTTAAAGCTTGGTCAGGCCAGAGGTGCCGCCATTGTGGCAGCCACCCAAGCGCAACTTCCTGTTGCTGAGTACAGCGCAAGGCAAATTAAGCAGTCGGTAGTTGGAAAAGGTGGCGCAGATAAAACGCAAGTTCAGCACATGGTAAAACACCTGCTGAATTTAAGCGGCACGCCACAGGCCGATGCTGCCGATGCATTAGCCGTTGCCTTGTGTCATGCACACACTGAACAGAGCCTGATAAACATGGCAGGGCAAGCCCGAAAAACCGTTCGTGGTCGTTTGCGCTAATACTGCTCGAAGCTCACGCTTTTACAGAGATAATTCATGATTGGACGAATTCGCGGTACGTTGGCTGAGAAACAGCCTCCAGAAATTCTTGTAGATGTAGCCGGTGTTGGCTACGAAATTCACATGCCTATGACCAGTTTCTACCAGCTTCCCGCGGTGGGTGAAGAAGTGGTGGTGTACACACACTTTGTGGTTCGTGAAGACGCCCAATTGCTGTTTGGTTTTGCTGATAAAATGGAAAGAGGGCTTTTCCGAGAATTGATCAAAGCCAATGGTGTAGGTCCAAAGCTAGGCCTTGCTATTTTATCTGGAATGTCGGCAAGCCAGTTCTTGGCAAGTGTACAAAATGAAGATGTTTCTGCGCTCGTCAGCTTACCGGGTATAGGTAAGAAAACCGCAGAGCGTTTAGTGGTAGAGCTTAAAGACCGCCTAGCAAAATTTGGCAAGGCGCAGAGTATTGCTGTACCGCCCCCAAGTGGCGACTTGTTATCCACCAACACTATTGTTGCTGTAAACGACGCTCGGGAAGAAGCGCAAAGCGCGCTTATTGCACTGGGATATAAACCTGCTCAAGCGAGCAAACTAGTCGACAGCGTATATAAAGAGGGCATGGAAAGTGAAGCCCTTATTCGCGAATCATTAAAAGCGGCCATATAATGGCGCTCAACGAAGACAGCGGTTCTAAGTCTGCCTGTCTTCACGTCACCGTTTAAAGTAGAACTATCATGATTGAAGCCGACAGACTGATTACGCCTGAAGCCAGCACCGAAGATGAGGTCATCGACCGCGCCATTCGCCCTAAAATGCTGGAAGACTATACGGGGCAGCCTCACGTGTGTGAGCAAATGGAAATTTTTATTCAAGCTGCGCGTAATCGCGACGATGCGCTAGACCATCTACTTATTTTCGGTCCGCCAGGACTGGGTAAAACCACGCTTGCGAACATTGTGGCAAATGAAATGGGCGTGAACATTAAAACCACGTCAGGCCCTGTGCTTGAGAAAGCTGGCGACTTGGCTGCACTGCTTACCAACCTTGAGCGCAATGATGTATTGTTCATAGACGAAATACATCGCTTAAGTCCAGTGGTAGAGGAAATTCTTTATCCTGCCATGGAAGACTATCAGCTTGATATTATGATAGGCGAGGGGCCTGCCGCCCGTTCAATTAAGCTAGACCTTCCTCCTTTTACACTGGTAGGCGCTACCACCCGCGCAGGCTCGCTAACGTCGCCATTACGCGACCGTTTCGGTATTGTTCAACGATTAGAGTTTTACAACGTAAAAGACCTTACCAGTATTGTGGCAAGAAGCGCGAGCTATCTGAATTTAGACATGAACGAGGAAGGTGCGCAAGAAGTGGCACGTCGCTCGCGGGGCACGCCGCGTATCGCCAACCGTTTGTTACGCCGTGTTCGGGATTATGCTGAAATTAAATCTGACGGCACGGTGGGCGCCGACGTTGCGGCCAAAGCTTTAGATATGCTTGATGTAGACAAAGAAGGCTTTGACTACATGGACCGCAAATTGCTTACTGCTATTATCGAAAAGTTTGATGGTGGGCCAGTAGGCTTAGACAATTTGGCAGCAGCCATTGGTGAAGA
>NZ_JAFLMX010000181.1:0-4850 GCF_017849675.1 Alteromonas sp. AO-Serp | reverse complement strand
AAAAACTGGGTCGTAAAGCGCACGCAATCTCCTCAAGATCAAATTCAACTCTATCGCAAAGGGGTTGAAGTTACGCGAGGTCATGTCGATGCGTTATCGAAGCGGTTAGATGACGGCATTCCCGACGATGTTAAATCCATTTTTCAGCTATATCATCATCTGCTAGATGCCAACAGCCTTGGGCGGGAAGTAGAAGAAAAAATTCGCCAAGGTTGGGATGCGGCGTCTTCATTAAAAATGGTTGTAGAAAGCTATGCCGCACGCTTTCAAGCAATGGACGACCCTTACATGCAAGAGCGTGCCATTGATATTGTCGATTTATCCGACCGTATTCTTGCTAACATTTTGTATGAAGCGAATGGCAAAAAGGTTACTGAAAAAACAATAACCGAAGCCAGTATTCTCGTAGCTGATGAAGTCTCAGCGCCTATGCTTGCCGAATTTCCAAGAGGTAAGCTAAAAGGCATTATTTCTATTCGCGGTTCAAATAACTCTCACGCGGCAATATTGGCTAGAGCCATGGGCGTGCCTGCAGTGATGGGCTGTCAAAACGTTACGCCAGCACTACTCGAAGACAAAGAGATTTTGCTTGATGGGTATTCAGGCGAGGTCATTGTATCGCCTGAACGTAACATCAAGTCTGAATTTATACAGCTCATTGAAGAAGAGTCGGCCATCGCAGAGAAAATTGACGCCGAGGCTGATAAACCTTGCGAAAGTGTTGATGGCTGTAGAATGTCTCTTTATATCAACGCTGGCCTTTCAGCTGAAGTCGAGCTAAACGCTGAACAAATTGGCGCGGGTGTAGGGCTTTATCGCACCGAGATCCCCTTTATGTTACGCGAGCGTTTTCCTTCAGAACAAGAGCAAGTAAAGCTGTACCGCCAAGTGCTTGAGGCCGCGCCTTCATTGCCTATCACTATGCGTACTCTCGACGTAGGAGGCGATAAGCCACTACCGTACTTCCCAATTAATGAAGAAAACCCATTTTTGGGGTGGCGAGGCATCCGCCTAACCCTTGATCATCCAGAAATTTTCTTGGTTCAGGTTCGCGCCATGCTGCGTGCAAGTGTAGGCCTAAGCAATTTGCAAATTATGCTGCCTATGATCTCCACCGTATCTGAAGTGCAGGAGTCTAAGCGGCTAATTAATCAGGCATATTATGAAATTTGTGATGAGATTGCAGAGTCAGGACAAACGTTAACCAAGCCTAAGTTAGGTATTATGCTAGAAGTCCCGTCGGTACTTTATCAGCTACCTCAATTAGCAAAGCACGTGGATTTCTTTTCGGTAGGCAGTAACGACCTGACCCAATATCTGCTCGCGGTGGATAGAAACAATACGCGGGTGGCAGGGCTCTACAATAGCTATCATCCTGCGGTATTAGGGGCGCTTTACGACGTGGTTCAAAAAGCCAATCAAAATCAAGTGCCCGTAACTATCTGCGGTGAAATTGCAGGTGAGCCAGCTGGAGCATTACTGCTAATGGGAATGGGTTATCGCCGCCTAAGTATGAACGGCTTTAACTTAAGAAAAATAAACTGGCTTATTAGAAAAGTCACGCTGGATGAATGTAAGCAGTTACTGTCATTGGCGCTCACCTCTGTTAGCCAAGAAGAAGTTTTTGTGCACTTGAATCAATATCTTGAAACCAAGGGCCTGGGAGGCCTTATCCGAGCAGGTGCTTAAGGAATGGATCCGTTAGTTGTAATAGTTCTCAGCTGCCTTATTTTAGGTTCTGTGGTAGGTGTTCTGGCGGGTATGCTGGGCATTGGCGGTGGGCTTATCATCGTTCCTGTGTTGTCGTATTTGCTTATACATTTCATGGGAATGACCACTGAAACCGTAATGCCTGTCGCTATCGCTACCTCATTATCTACCATCATCTTCACAGGAATGTCGTCGGCCTTCGCGCATTACAAGCTGGGTAATATTCAAAGGCATGTTGTGCTTTACACAGGCTTAGGTATTGCTTTTGGCGCATTTGCCGGAGCTCAGGTAGCAAGCCATATTTCTGGTGAACTGCTTAAAGATGTGTTTGCGGTGCTGGTTATTTTGATTGCGATGCAGATGATATTTGGTAAGCAAAAAGCCTCAGAAAATGACGCATCAAAAGGTACGCTTGCGACTGTTGGTGGTGGAGCTGGCTTACTAAGTGCACTTATGGGGATTGGTGGCGGTGCATTATTGGTACCTGCGCTGGTATGGTTTCGTGTTAATGTACGGGCGGCAATTGGCTGTGCTGCCTTTTGCGGACTTATTATTGCCGTTTTTGGTACCACGAGTTTTATTGTGGCCGGTTACAATGCGATAGATGTACCAGAACATAGTTTAGGTTATGTGTATTTACCTGCAACAGCTGGTATTGTTGCCACCTCTATGTTTACCGCAAACATAGGTGCAAAGCTTGGGCAGCGAGTAAATGTTCGTGTGTTAAAAGCGATGTTGGCGTGCTTACTCGTGTTGGTGAGCATTAGAATGATTTTAGGAATTGAATAAAGTAATGGAACAGAGCAGTTATCTGGTATTTCCCAGTATCGACCCCGTTATCTTCAGTGTCGGTCCGTTAAGTGTCCGCTGGTACGGCCTTATGTATTTGGTGGGCTTTATCGCCGCGTACCTATTGGCACAAAAGCGTCTTTCACAAACCAACTGGAGCCGTGAGCAGTTAAGCGACCTGCTTTTCTGGAGCTTCGTTGGCGTAATATTAGGCGGTCGAATAGGCTATGTGCTTTTCTATCAGTTTGGTATGTTTCTCGACGATCCCTTGTACTTATTCAAAATTTGGGCTGGTGGAATGTCCTTCCACGGCGGGCTTTTAGGGGTGCTAACAGCCTTATTCTGGCGCGCCAAGTGTATGAACACGACCTTTCTTCGACTAGGGGACTTTGTTGCCCCGTTAGTACCCATCGGCTTGGGTGCTGGACGCATAGGTAACTTCTTAAACGCTGAACTTTGGGGGCGTAGCACCGATGTGCCTTGGGCGGTCATTTTCCCCAACGCAGGTAATATCCCCCGTCACCCATCACAGCTTTACGAGTTTGCGCTTGAAGGCGTACTACTCTTTATTATCCTATGGCTATATTCTGCCAAAAAGCGTCCAGTAGGGGCGGTCAGCGGCTTGTTCTTACTTGGTTACGGCACCTTCCGATTTATCGTTGAATACTTCAGAGAACCCGACGCACATATTGGCTTATATCAAATGGGACTAAGCCAAGGGCAACTTCTTTGTTTACCTATGATAGCTTTAGGAATAGGATTAATAGTCCGTGCTTACATGCGCGGAAAAGACCATGTTGAACAGCAAAAAATATAAGAATAACGATGAAAGAATATCTCGCTCTAATGCGCCATGTACGTGATACGGGTGTGAAAAAGGAAGATCGAACTGGTACAGGTACGTTAAGTGTATTCGGCTATCAGATGCGTTTTAATTTACAGGAAGGTTTCCCCTTGGTGACAACAAAGAAGTGTCACCTTAAATCCATTATTCACGAACTACTTTGGTTTCTTAAAGGCGAGACAAACATCGCTTATTTGAAAGAGCACGGTGTGAGTATTTGGGACGAGTGGGCTACCGAAGAAGGCGAGCTTGGTCCGGTTTATGGACACCAGTGGCGCAGTTGGGATCGCGGTGATGGCACATCGGTAGACCAGATTGCCGAAGTGGTTGAGCAAATCAAAAACAATCCAGATTCTCGTCGACTTATCGTTAGCGGCTGGAACCCTGCGGTACTCCCAGATACCAATTATTCTCCCAAAGAAAATGCAGCGATGGGCAAGCAAGCATTGCCACCTTGCCATACACTTTTCCAATTTTACGTATTAGACGGTAAGCTTAGCTGCCAGCTTTACCAGCGAAGCGGCGATATTTTCTTGGGTGTTCCTTTCAATATCGCAAGTTATGCTTTACTGACCATGATGATGGCGCAAGTGTGTGATTTAGAGCCCGGCGATTTTATTCATACGCTAGGCGATGCGCATTTGTATTCAAACCATCTTGAACAGGTAGAGTTGCAGCTAAGTCGTGAGCCTTTCGAGCGCCCAACTATGGAAATTAATCCTGAGGTGAAAGATATCTTCGGGTTTTCCTTCGACGACTTTACGCTTAAAAATTACCAGTCACACCCACACATTAAAGCCCCTGTTGCCATATAAGGAGTTACCATGAGTACTCCTATATTGATATGCGACGACTCAGGTTTCGCAAGGCGCCAGATGGCGCGCAGTTTACCTGATGGATGGGACGTGGATATTTCGTTTGCCGAGAATGGTGAGCAAGCCCTCGCGCTTGTTCGCGAAGGCAAAGGCGATGTGGTGTTTCTCGACTTAAACATGCCGGTAATGGACGGTTATCAAACCATGGAAGCCATTCGCCAACAGGATCTTCCTTGCTTGGTAGTTGTCGTTTCCGGTGATGTACAAGCGCAAGCGCGAGAAAAAATGCTCGCTCTTGGTGCTCTGGATTTCATAAGAAAGCCAATTGATAACGAAAAACTCAGCCACATCCTAGCCTCTTACGGGATTTACAGTGGCGAGACGCATTCTTCTGGCGCGAGCTTACAAAAAGCGCAAGACGATAGCGACTCAAATGCCGTTTTAGCCAAGCGCCAGATGAGTAAAGAAGATCAATTAGACGCATGCCGTGAAATGGTCAATATTGCCATGGGGCGTGCGGGTGAGAATCTTGCTCAACTGCTAGGCGAGTTTATTGATTTGCCTATCCCAAACGTCAACTTAATTGAAAGCAATGAACTGTCTATGGCGGTTGCGGAAATTAACCGTAACGACAGCGTGTCGGCAGTTTCAAAAGGCTTTATTAGTGAAGGTATAAGCGGCGAAGCGCTGGT
>NZ_JAFLMX010000080.1:0-1880 GCF_017849675.1 Alteromonas sp. AO-Serp | reverse complement strand
TCTAGTTTAAGTTCACTCATCAGCCAGTCTTCTATTGAATGTCCTTGCGACATTAATTTAACAAGCTGTTTCATTGCGTTGTCCCCTAGCGCAGCGCTTTTAACTTCATCGATTTCGCGATGAAGAGAGCTGCGCTCATCTCCGAAAATCTTAAACGCTTGCTCTTGATAGACTAAGTGAGTTGTGGATATTTCATGACCAAGTACGGCAGTATTTAGCAACTGCGTCTCTGTTGCCGAGCTATTAATGCTCGCAGATAAAGCGAGTGAAAATGTAACCGTTCACCAGGGCCCTATTGACAGTTAGTAATATTTATTTTCAATGATCGTGGGGATCCTATTGATTGATCCCGCCAGTCTGTCAGAGTGGTTTCATGCCACGTAAAAAGCAGCCCACAAAGCCACCCGTCGCTACTAATCTCGATGATGCCAATGAGCTCATTAGTACACTCTGGGACAGGCTAAATGACCTCGAAGACCGACTGAATCAAAACAGTCGTAATTCATCGCGCCCGCCATCGTCTAATGGGCCGGGGGCGTCCTCTTCTGCGCCAGCTAAAAAGCCGACAGGCCGTAAGCGCGGTGCGCAATCCGGCCATAAAGGTAGTAAGCGGATGCTGGCCGATACCGTTGATGAGACGCGCACCTATTATCCCGATGATACTTGTGCTTGCGGTGGTGACATTGCTATCAATGATTCCCCTTATCGTCGGCATCAGGTATTTGATATTCCCAGCCAGGCATTCTCTGTAGTCGAACATCAGTTGCATCAGGGCCAGTGTTGTCAGTGCAGTAAAACGGTAAAAGCCACACTACCCGACAACGTGAATCAAGGGCAGATGGGCAATAACCTGCTGGCGTATGTGGCGATGCAGTCGGGTCAGTTTCACCAGAGTATCAGTAAAATCCAGCAACAGCTCGAGCAAAACTTTGGTTTATCGTTCAGTCGCGGTGCTATCTCTGAAGCACAAGGCCGCGTCAGTGCGGTGCTGACGCCTGCCTATCAGGATATTAAAGAGACTATGCATAATGAGGCAGTGGTTCATTGTGATGAAACCCGTCATCAGCGGGGCAATGAAAACCGCTGGATGTGGCAAGTATGCACAGCAGAATTATCATGCTTTATGACGCACTTCTCTCGCGGAGCCTGGGCAGCGAAGAAATTACTGGGCGATAATCCAGAAAACATTGTTGTGACTGACCAGTATGCCGGTTATCACTATATTGATGCTGACCATCGTCAATTATGTTGGGCGCATATCTTAAGAAATATGAATGCGCTGGCGGAAAGCTGGGGCACGAATAAAATCTACGGTACAGTATTGGTCAGGCTCATCCGCCTGTTGTTCCGGCTGCAACACCGGTATGAAAGTAACAAGCTAAGTGAAAAGCGATACCGGGACCGGATGGAAAAACTCCGCATCGCCTGGCGAGAGCAACTTGAACTGGCATCAAGACGCTGTGTGACTCCACGGTATCAGAACCGGTGTAAGCTACTGCTAAAACACGATGAGATGTGCTGGGTATTCCTCAGTCACGATGGCGTCCCCCTCACTAACAATGAAGCCGAGCGTTCATTACGAAGCTATGTGCTGTGGCGAAAAGGCAGCTATGGTGTGTGGTCTCACCGAGGGGAACTGTTCAGACAACGTATACTCACCATCGTCGAAACCTGCCGGAAACAAAAGCTGAATCCACTGAATTGGCTCCGCGCCATTCTCGAAGCGACGCTGAACAAAACGTCCTATCCTCTGCTCGACGACTTCAAAGCTGCCTGTCAATAGGGCCTTGGTGAACGGTTACCATTATTGTCACTGATGCGGGCTACAAATCGCCGTGGTTTCGTGAAGTGCAGGCATTGAGATGGCATATTGTCGGACG
>NZ_JAFLMX010000177.1:0-10329 GCF_017849675.1 Alteromonas sp. AO-Serp | reverse complement strand
AAATACGACAGCGTGCAGTCACAAAGTACGCAAGTTGAAGCTCAATAATTAGTGTGCTGAGACTAAGTGGGGCTAATGCGCCGACTCAATCGGTTCAAGGCCCCATTTTTTTAGTATTCGAGCATATTCGCCATTCGCTTTTAAAATCGAAAATGCATGTTTAAGTGAGCTTACTTTGTCTTGCTCAGTCTTAAGGCCAGTGGCAACAAAAAGATCGGCACCTAATGCTTCGATAACATATTCGCTCGTTGCGTCGCTAGGGTTAAAGCCTGCGTCACTGATTTCATACTTTCCTGTCTCAAAATTGGCTAATGCAAAGTCGATGCGCCCCATATACAAAAGCTTCCACAGTAGTGCTGGCTCAGCAACCAAAGCGAGGTTTTTATTTTCTTCAAAACCTTCTTGCTGCAAAAACGATGCTGAGCCATAGCCGCGTATTGAGCCTACTCGGAACTGCTTCGCGTCGTCTAAGGAATTGACGTGTGCTGCCTCTTTCTGCTTTAAGCGGATCAGCGAGGCCTGCATATGATTTACTGATGAAATCCACTCAAATTCATCTTCCCTGTTTGGTGTTTTCAATAAAGATAGAAGTACCAGATTGGGATTGTCGAGGGTTTCTTGTACTGCACGGGCCCACGGCATATGTTCCAACGAACTGCTAAATGGCAGCAGAGGTTCTAGTGCGTTTGCGAGGTCTACGTTGACGCCTTGTGCTTTTCCATCCTCATTAATCCAGTAATAGGGTGGGGTGATCTCGCTTAGAAAGTAGACATGGTTGGACGATGCGAAGGCAAATGAACTTACAATCAGCAACAAAAAAATCCAGATACTACGAAACATAACTACTGTTAAGAACCTATAATAATAACGTCAATTGGAGGTTTTAGTTAAGGTAATGCTAACGTGTAGTATACCGGTTTTATAGGCAAATAATACTGACATTTGCCTATAAAATGTTCAATTTGAGGTGGCTGATAGTCGGTACTTGCTTATTCTACCGCGGGATGTAATTGCTCGATATCAGGAAAAACTGTGAGTTTTAAATCAAGCGCTTTCCAGTAGTGGCTTTCTCGTAGCAGGTCAGCTGAGATAATAGGTTTTTCATCTAACCAGCCATCAGGGAAGGTAATGGTCAGTTCGTTCTTTTCTACATTAACAACGAGGTCAGGTACAAAACCCTCTTGGCGTTTAATATTAAGCAGTACACCCAAACGCAGTAACGCGATTAAATGCTTAACCGACTGCTCATCGAAAAGATTAAATGCGGGCAATTCATTGGTTCGAATTTTCTTTCTATGGAATCGCACGAGCGTAGCTAGCAGTAATTGTTGTTCCTGCGTAAACCCAGGCATGTCCACATTACCAAGAATATAGGCGCTGTGTTTTTGTATGCCTCGAGAGTTAATTTGCATGCCGACTTCGTGAAGTAAAGCTGCCCAGCCGAGCATGCTTTTAAAGTCACGCCCTTTAAGTTTCCATGCTTTTTCAACATCGTTGAAAAGTGAAAGGGTTGTATTGAGCACCATAGTGGCTTGGGACGTATCTACATCGTAGCGGGTTGCCAAACTACTCGCGGTTCTGCCGCGAATATCAGCGTGATGAAGCTCATCTTCCATCTGATAAAGTACGCCTTCGCGCAAGGCGGCAGGCGAGTACACCAAGCCTTCAATCTCTAGGGCTTTGAAAACGGCGATAAGAATAGCGAGGCCGCCAGCAATAACCACACGACGATCTTCACTTAAATCTGGGTAGCTTAATTTGTCTATATGCCCTGCGCTTATGAATTGCTTCATTAAATTGCGCAAACTTTTAAGTGTCACCGGAATATCGTGGCCATTGGGTCTGTCTTGCTGACAAAGTGTAAACAGCGAACGAATGGTACCAGACGTACCGATACACTGGACCCAGCCCAGTCTGCGATATTTATTATCTATTAACTCAAGCTCTTGCTGTGCAGCCGTGATAGCACGATCAAAGGCTTTTGGCTTTAGCTCACCGTCAGGGAAAAACCGTTTGGTATAGCTTACGCAGCCCATTTGAAGGCTGCGGCAAAGTAAAGGCGTAAAACCTTCGCCAATAACGAACTCAGTAGAGCCACCGCCTATATCAATAACCAGCTGTTGGCCGTCGGAGTGGTTAGTATGTGCAACGCCTGAATAAATAAGTCGCGCTTCTTCTACACCAGAAATGACTTCGATAGGGTAGGGAAGGATATCTTTTGCTGCGCTGATAAAATCGCGGGCGTTACGCGCTCTGCGCAACGTATGAGTGGCGACAATTCTCACGGAGTCGGGCTCAAAACCTTTAAGGCTCTCTGCTACTACTTTTAGCATAGCAAGCCCACGCTCCATCGCTTCATCAGACAATATATCGTCGTCGTTAAGACCTTCGGCCAAGCGAACCTTTTGTTTAACTCTATGCAGAATCTGCACAGACCCAGCAACAATGCGTGCTACTACTAAGTGAAAACTATTTGAGCCAATGTCTAGTGCTGCGACTTTATTGACTTCGCGGGTTTCCACGTCATTAAAAACTGATTCGTGCTGGGTCATGTACTAATTTTCTATCCTACAAAGTGTCTTCTAGCTTCTTCAAATAGTCATAAATTTCTATCTGAGAACGAAGTTTTTTACGATTTCCCCTGCGAACGTACTTGTTGCTCTGATCCTTGTCAATCACTCGAGCCTTCAGGGTATCTTTAAATTGTAGCTCCATTATATCAACAATGCGCTGTTGAAGACCTTTATCATACACTGGACAACCTACTTCAATGCGGTTGTCCATGTTACGGGTCATCCAGTCAGCAGAAGAGATATACACTTTTCTATCGCCGCCACCTTCAAAAATCATCACGCGAGGGTGTTCGAGAAATCTATCAACAATAGAGATAATTTCGATGTTTTCGCTTATTCCTTTTATCCCCGGATTAAGTGAGCACATACCGCGCACTATACCGCGGATCTTAACCCCCGCCTGGCTAGCCCGGTACAAATCATCAATGAGTTCTTTATCAACAAGGTTGTTAATTTTGAAAGTGATTTGTGCCTTTTGGCCTTGGTTCAAATGCTGAATTTCTTGACGAATTAACGACTGAATTTTGGTTCTGGCGTTTAATGGCGATATTTGAAGATGCTGGAACTTGTAGCGTCGGTAAGGGTATTGAATAAGATCGAATACCGCCACGCCTTCATCGGCGAGTTCTTGATTACGGGTGAATAAGCTGTAGTCGGTATAAATCTTTGCTGTTTTCTCGTTGAAGTTACCCGTACCGAAATGCGCATAGTTCACCAAACTGCCCCGTTCTTCACGGGTCACAATACAAAGTTTAGAGTGAATTTTAAGAGTAGGCACGCCAAGTACAACGCGTATACCTGCATCAGTCATGCGCTTAGACCATTCGATATTTGCCTCTTCGTCAAAACGGGCGCGAAGTTCTACCACAACGGTTACTTTTTTGCCGTTGTCTACTGCGTCAATCAACGAGTTTACAATGCGTGAATTACTGGCAACACGATAAATATTAATACGTATGGTCTTAACATTCGGGTCGAAAGCCGCCTGACGCAAAAACTCGGTGAAGTGTAGGAAGCGATGGTACGGGTAGTATAGTAGTATGTCTCGTGCAGTAATGGCATCGAAAACGGTGTTGTACTTAGAGAATGCCTTGCTGTCGATAGCAGGCAGCGGCGTATGCTCTAAATATTCTCGACCCACATTAGGGAAGCCAATAAAGTCTTTAAAGTTACGATAGTGCCCAGCAGCGTGCATGGTATCTAGCTTGGTTATCTTAAGTCGCTTGCGCAAGTCAGATTTCATGTCCTCTGGCATGTTCGTGTCGTAGATAACACGCACAGGCTCAGCGATAAGGCGCTGCTTCATACTTTCAGACATCTTTTCAACGAAGCTTTCGTCAATTTCTTCGTTGATAGAATATTCCGCATCACGCGTCATTTTAAACGAGAATGCTTCAATTTCGTCGAACTTCACGAAACCGCGGAAAATGTCTTCGATACACAGCTGAATCATGTCATCGAGCATAATAATGCTCTTCTTCTTGCGGCTTTTTTGCGGTGGGATCAGCATAAAGCGCGACATTTCAGAGGTAGGAACCTGAATAACCGCAAATTTAGGATTGCGGTCCTTTCTTCTAAGCGCCACATATAAATACACTGAAGTACCGTTCAAACGGCTAAGTAGGTCGGTCTTCTTATCTATTAAAATAGGTGCAATGTGACGCAGTGCTTTGTTAACGAAGAAGTTGCGTACCCACTGCTTTTGATAATCGTCTAAATCGTCTTTTCGAAGAATATGTATGTTGTAGCGAGCTAGGGACTTAACCACATCCTTATGAATTTGGTCGAACTTTTCAGAAAGCTGGACTACCTTTTTCTGAATAAGCGCCATAAGAGCGGTTTGGCGTTCAGCTTCCTCTTCATTGCCGTCATTTTGCGCAATGGTAATTTGTCGTTTCACGTCAGCGGCGCGCACGCGATAAAACTCATCTAGGTTATTTGAGTAAATACCAAGAAAACGAATTCGCTCCACGGCGGGATTGTTTTTATCTGCGGCTTCTTGCAATACGCGTTCGTTAAACGCAAGCCAGCTTAATTCTTTGGGATAATATAAAACGTCGTTATCCATAATGTCTCAATTCACGTTCATAAAAATGGTCAAAGACTGCCATCAGTCAGTGACACTACTGTGACAACACGTATTCTGGTGCAAGTGCGCACGCATTGCGTTGTGGTTATTCCATTAACTTTCAATATGATGAGTTCGTAATTGTGATACGCGGGATAGTGTATGGCACCACAAATACGCCCTTGTTTTTATCGCTTCGCGGTAATATCCACCACCAAATCGTTAGCCAACGACTCCAGTGAGTCTTGCAGTGCACCGTCGTCAAAATCTTCTGGCACCGCAATTTCTGCTTTTGCTTTGAAAATCAGGCTGCCCCAGTTAGGCGCGCTTTCACAGTGTGAAGCAAAGGTGAGAATATTCAAATTGAACTGGTTTAAAATAGAAGTAAGCTCTTGGACAATACCGGTTTTGTCATTGCCCATTACATCAACCGTCAATTTGGTGGTGTTGTTATTTTCACTGCTCGCTACCGCTACAGATTGCACCGACAAATCTTTAATGGCGTCTAGCGCATCGATTAAGCCCTGTTTGTTCTCATCGGCAACATGTACTTCTACAAAACCGGTGAACATTCCCGCCATATGCGCAAAGCTCGATCCTTGCCAGTTGCCCTCATGTTTGTATACACACTTAGCCAGTGTGTCTACTAAACCCGGCTTGTCTTTACCCATAATGCTTATAACCAATGATTGCATACGATGCTCCTTATTGGGCGTGTAGAGAAAAACTTTGATCGTCTTCCTGTTGGGTAATACCATAGGCGCAGAGTAGGTTGCGCGAAGGTAATGCTTTAAACTTTCACTTGCTATTAGCATAACAAAACTTACACTGCTCACCAGTGCAATTTAGGGTTATTCTTCTTAAAAATGAAGAATTTCGAAAATAAGAATTACTAAACAGCCGCATGACTTTCGACAGCAATAGCACAAACAAAAAACGCCAGCGAAGCGACAGGTGGTCACGCTATGTAGTGACCGGCTTCGGCGGCCTTGTTTTGTTGACGTTAGTTATTCTTATTACCCATCTAATCAGCCAAGCTCTGCCGTTGGCATATACCCCTAGCTTAAATCATCTGTTGAGCTTGAAAACGCCAGATAACGAAAAAATTATCAGCGCAGGCGACATTATTAACAGTCAGCCAATGCTGGTTAGGAAGTCTGACTGTCGATTGGGATTAAAGTTGCTTAAAGGCGATGCTCTGGTAAGTAATCACGATTATATCCGTCCTTGTGAGCATAGACTGTCTTCCCACAGTGTGATGGGAGAGAACTATATCGTAGACGTTTCTCCCAACGCCCAAGTGAGAGTTTTACCGGTTAGATCGTTCAATATGACCGACGGTAGCGCAGAGGATATTGCCACAAGTACGCCGCAAGCGGCGTTGTCGAACAGCATTACGTTCGCGCTTCCCAAAGATGAGTGGGAGAGACGCAGTGACTGGAGCATTGCACTGTCCTCAAAATGGGCAGTGGTTTCTATCGTTCAAGACAATAAAGTGTTTATCCGTTGGGTAAATCGGCTTCGTCCTACACAGGTGGTGGATAAACGGTTTCATAATATAGACAGACTCGTATTGTTACCCGGCAGTCAGAGCGTGTTACTCCAAGTGGATGATGCCCTTTTCCTAAATAGGCTCACGGATGAAGGTGCGTCACTACTGCCAATAGCAGGAAACATCACAGCGTCATTAGATGAGAAGATTGTATTTCCGCTTGCTAAAGACCGCACCTTTTTCCTAATGAACAGCAATACACAGACACTTACTCGTTGGGTGCTGAGCAAAAGCGATAAAGGCCTTACCTTTGAACAAACCTACCAAGTAGCGTTACCAGGAGAGAACGTTAAGGATGTGGCAGAACATGCCAGTATGAACTTAGTGGCTGTGCTGACCGACAAAGCAAGAGTGTTGTTGGTAAACCGTGTATCGGGCGATGTAGTGGCATCACAACAAATAGAGCGTTCTGCTGAGAATATCATTTGGTACGGCAATAAGCTTTATGGCTATTCAGATAGCACCTTATCAGTATGGGAAGGCAAGCACTTAAGCGGTGTTACTACATGGGCCTCTCTGTTTGAACCGCAGCATTACGAAGGGTATGAAACGGAAGAAACCGTATGGCAAACCACCAGTGCCTCTGATTTTCAAGAGGCAAAATTTAGCCTAACGCCGCTATTAATAGGCAGTATTAAAGCCTCTCTTTTAGCGCTGCTTATTGCTATTCCGGTTGCTATCGGTGCCGCAATTTACACCGCGTTTTTTGCTAAAAGCCGCCTTCGCAACGTTATTAAGCCGGCTATCGAATTGCTCGAAGCGATTCCCAGTGTACTTATTGGCTTCATCGCAGCCATTTGGTTATCGCCAAAAGCTGAGCAGTTTTTATTTTCCTTTGCCTTTTTCCTAATCGTTATCCCTTTTGTGCTTATTGTCGTTGCCCTGGTACAGCGCCCTGTTGCGGAATACTTACCAAAGAAGCTAAGACACGGAGCAGAGCTACTATTTGCTATAAGCGGAGTGTTCCTTTTAGGTTTTATTAGCGTGGAGTATGCGCCTTCGCTTATTTTCTCGATAATGGGGGTAGACGGGTTTACAATGCTTGCGGCTGAGTCCGATAGTCCCATCGGGAAAACGACTATAGTGGTAGCGTTAGCGTTAGGTGTGGCCATATCACCTAGTATCTATTCCCTTGCTGAAGATGCCATAAACGGCGTTCCAAATGATTTAAAACACGCCTCTTTTGCTTTAGGCGCCACACGACTACAGACCTTACTTCATGTTGTGCTTCACGTTGCACTACCGGGTATTGTTGCCGCGATTATGCTAGGTTTCGGCCGCGCGTTTGGTGAAACTATGATAGTCCTAATGGTGACGGGAAATACGCCAATCTCCAGCTGGGGCTTGATAGAAGGTTTGCGAGCACTTACTGCTAACTTGGCAATTGAACTTCCAGAAGCAGATGTATCATCGGCGCACTATCAAATTCTATTTTTCACCGCGTGTATTTTGTTCCTGTTTACCTTCTTGGTAAACACCATGGCAGAGCTATTGCGACAGCGTATAAGAAGTAGGGCGTACTATGGTTAATCGAACAACGTTTGGGTTAAGTGCGGTACAGCGTCAATCGCTAGTTATTAGTTTAACGGCTTTTTTCACCAGCCTGCTGCTTATTGCGCTAGTTAGCGTTCTCATACTTATTAGTTTTCGAGGTACGGCATATTTTTGGCCAGAGCCCATCTATACGGTTACCGGTACGCATCAAGACGGCACAAGGTTTTCGGTGCTTGCGAACCTATTTGATGAATCAACAAATGAGGATGTGACACTTAAGTTCTCAGATGCTCAGCATCCTTATGGCTTTCAAATCCAGTTATCTCGAGAAGAAATAGAGACTTCTCTACTTGCAAACCAAAGCGCAGAAATAAAACTGTTAGACGGCAGGCGTGTGTTGGCAATTCCTGAATACATCGTCGTGCCATCTAAACCGCCTCAACCTCTTGGTAACATTGACATTGTGCTAGAGGAAGTGGCTCAAATAAGCGCTCAAATTGAAGATTTAAATACGCAACACCTTGCACCTATTCACGAAGCGCTATCTCAATTTGATAAACGTAATGTTGTTGCCGACGCGCCAGCGAGAGAGCGTTTAGTGGCATCGTTTGACGAATACCAAAAGCGTGTGGAAGCGTTAGAAGCAACGCGAGCTGAGTATACCTTATTGGTAAGTTTTGCTGACGGAACGCCGTTTGTTATTCCCATTTCTAGTATTCAAGATGTGGATTTTGTCAGTCGTCTAAGTACATGGGAAAAGTGGCAGGTAGCGTTTTCGGAAATCGGTGTTTTTCTTACCGATTCCCCTAAACAAGCGAATACCTCAGGTGGCGTCTTCCCTGCGTTGTTTGGCACTGTACTCATGGTATTTTTAATGACCATCATCGTAACGCCCTTTGGTGTATTAGCCGCTATTTACTTGAGCGAATATGCACCTAACACGGCGCTTACCACCATTATTCGTGTCAGTGTAAGCAACATGGCAGGTGTACCTTCTATTGTTTACGGCGTATTCGGCCTTGGTTTCTTTGTTTATACCTTGGGCGGCAGTATTGATGAGCTATTGTTTAGTGACACACTGCCAGCACCCACAATGGGAAGCCCTGGCGTTTTCTGGGCTGCCTTAACCATGGCAATTTTGACCTTACCTGTAGTGATTGTGGCGACTGAAGAAGGCTTGCGCAGGGTGCCGGAAGGATTGAAAGCGGGTAGTTACGCATTAGGAGCTACCAAAATTGAGACTATAGTGCGCACCGTATTGCCTATTGCGTCTCCGGGTATTATGACTGGCGTAATTCTGGCGATTGCGAGGGCGGCAGGTGAAGTAGCGCCACTTATGTTAGTGGGTGCGGTCAAGTTTGCGCCAACCTTGCCCATAGATGGAGAGTTTCCTTATCTCCACCTTGATAGGCAGTTTATGCATTTGGGCGTGCTTATTTATGACGGAGCGTTTCACAGCCAAACTGATGGAAAGAGCGCAAGCATGATGTTTGCCGCTTGCTTGCTTTTACTCGTGGTGGTGTTTGTATTAAATATTCTGGCAGTTGTACTTAGAGCGCGCCTGCGCAAACGCTATCTCAAAGGATAATACAGGTTTTGTAACATGTTGAAGTTGTTTGAACACAATACGCTGAACGTTAACGACATTGGTGAAGAACAAACCGCGGTAGAGGTTAAAAACCTCAACCTGTGGTTTGGCAATAAGCATGTGTTAAATGACATCAGCATGCGGATCCCAAAAAACAAAATCACAGCGTTAATTGGTCAAAGTGGTTGCGGTAAATCTACACTCATTAGCTGTTTCAATCGCCTTAACGATTTGTATGACGGTTGCAAATACGATGGTGAAATTATTATTGATGGGCAAAACATCAATAGCCGCAAAGTAAATGTGTCACGCCTAAGAACGAACGTGGGCATGGTTTTTCAGCGACCCAACCCCTTTCCTATGAGCATTTATGAGAACGTGTGCTACGGACTTAAGCTTCAAGGCGTTAAAATTCGTCGACACTTAGACGACGCGGTGGAAAGCGCACTGAAACAGGCGGCGCTGTGGGACGAGGTTAAAGATCGTTTATTTGAATCCGCGCATGTCTTATCTGGCGGTCAGCAACAGCGTCTGGTGATTGCAAGAGCACTGGCGTTGAAGCCCGACATTCTTCTTCTTGATGAACCAACCTCAGCCCTTGACCCTCTGACCACGCTTTTTATCGAAGAACTGATGGATGCATTAAAGAAACAATGCACCATTATTATCGTGACGCACAACATGCAACAAGCGGCTAGGGTAAGCGACTACACCGCCTTTTTCCATCAGGGCAGGCTGATAGAATATGCAGACAGCGATACGCTGTTTACTATGCCAGATAAGAAGCAAACCGAAGACTATATAACGGGGCGATATGGGTAACGTAGCAGTAAGTGTTTGTTCTAACATGGGTTTGCGCCACAATGCTGAAGTTTGGCAAGACGTAGCGGTTTGTCACGATAGTTCTGCCACAGGTAGCGGCACGATTGATTGTCGTTATTCGTTATGCTTACGCTTCGAGGAGAAAACACCATGCGACAGGTAGCCTTAAACACGCATATTTCGGGTACGTTCAATATTGAGTTGGAAAACTTGCGTAACTCGGTATTAACCA